>JACMLS010000720.1 GCA_014379485.1 Bacteroidia bacterium
AACAAAGGTTGCATTTCCTCATCTAATTAACTGAATAAATCCTTTGTACTTAGTTTTCTTGCCTGGTGAATCACATTCCAGTTCAAATTCTGCAATGTAATAATAAACGCCATCGTTGTATTGATTTCCGTTTTCATTTCCTTTCCAGGATGCTGAAATTTCGGTTGATTCAAAAACAAGTGTGCCCCAGCGGTTGTAAATTTTTAAGGAGAAGTTTTTAATTCTCTCTTTTAAAACTGCAAGATCCGTTTGCTGAAACAAAATAAACTCATCATTTACGCCATCATGATCAGGAGTAAAAATATTTACAGAGTTTGCATTTAATTGTGTTGAGAAAAGTAATCCGGCCTGTGGCGGAAGAATTGCTGTAAAATAACAGCCGTTCTCTTCCCATTGCAAGTGGTACGCTTGTATTGCGCTTCCATATACAATTAAAGAGTCTGAAGTTTCCCACTGAACAAGCGTGCCGTTTAAAAACCACTGGTAATTATTTTTTCCGGGTGGGCCGTAAAGAATATAATAATAAGCTTCGCATCCGTCTTTTTTTATCTGCAAAGTATCTGGCGGACCATGCAACAGATCAATAACAATTGCAGAATCTAATCTGCACCCTAATGAATCTATTACGGTAACAGAGTAAGTACCCGCAAGCAGGTTGTTTAAATTTTGATTGGGCGGATACCAACTTACCTGAAAAGGCGGATTGTTTCCTGAAACAGATGTTGCAATACTTCCTGAGTCTCCTGTTGCACAATCATAATCCTGCACAACCGCGTTTACATTAATGGGCGAAGTAGTTCCTGAGCCCGGCAACTGTGTAATTACTAAGCTGTTTGAATAAACCGGTAAACATTTTGAAAACGCAGTATAGTTTGTTGTTCCCACCGGAAGATTAGCAAGCGGAATAGTAAACCCGCTTGTATTATTAGAAGTAAAAAGATAAGGCCAGTCAGGATTGCATTGTGGTGTAATCTCTGCCCAACCTGTAGAATTAGCGCAGGAAGGATAGGCGTTTGCTGTTGTAGAAAACGAAGTAGTAGTAAGGGCCTGAGAAAAAACAAAATTCTTACCACAGGCAATAATTTTTTTATTGGCATAAATTTTAAGATCGTAAACAGAATCAGGAAGCGAAACCTGGCTTAGTAAATTATAAGAAGAATCATATATAGCAATCTTGTTATTTATACCAACATAAATTCTTTCGCATTCATCCACTTCAAGTCCGGCCCATTGGCCCCAGGGAAGTAGAGATACAATTAAAGAATCAATCATACTGCCGCTATATTTGTTCCATTTTTTTATTACAGCCCCATCATAAGTATAAACGTATTTTGAACTTACAGCAATTCCGTTGAAACCGCCGCAATAAACATTGCGTTGTAAAATGTATTTTGCATTGGCCGCCTCATCAAAATTGTGATGGGTTTTTACGGTAAAAATATTTTGTTGCAGACTGTTCAGGCTCACTTTTACCAATGAGTTAGACAAGCCCGTCTGGCCCCAACCTTGTACTGCACCGTGCAAAAAATAAAACGATCTGTAATCGGGATCAAAAGATGCAAATACAATATCATTACAGCATTGCATAGTGTGAGTGGGATTATAAGTTTTAAAAGTGGTAAAAGCAGTATCTATTGTGCCAATAGTTGTTAGTGCATTTGGAACCCCTTGCCCAAATACAATCAAAGAATCACCCCGGCACCTGTCATAAAGTATTCTCCATCCCTCGTATAGATAGCCGGAAGAAATAACTTTTGAAGTTTGGATTCCGGATGCATTGATTTGTATGGTTCTAGCCGCATATCCGTAAAACCCCCATCCTTCTGAAAGGTAAATGGAGGAGCTTCCTTCATCAACCGCCATATCGCCAAATACGGACGAAACATTGGTGGCCGTATCTGTCCCAAAAAAATTTGCGTTAAAAATCCACTGCAATACACCGTTTGAATTGTATTTTGCAAGTTTAGGAGGCGAAAGAGAACCGTAAACAAAAACATTACCGGCAGTATCCTGATCAATTTCGTATGCAGAGCTATATGAACCAAAAGCAGTTGCAACAGACCAATTCAACGAAAGCACAGAATTGTTACCTGAGATTTTTGCAGTAGAATTGTGGTCAGTCAAATCATCCGGCGTTTCTTCCAGCCTGAAATTTTTAAGAAGCGCTGAAAGTTGCTGTTCTGAAATTTTTACCGGATTTTTTTCTTCATCAGCTTTGTAAAACCACTCAACGCTTACAGATTTACTGAGAGCTAAAAAAAGGTTATCGAACAACGGATCTTTTTTTAGCTGCAGTATTAATGAAGAATCTTTAAAAAAACTAAGTCCGGTATAACCGTATTGCATTTCATTTGCAAGCGCCGTGCCCTTAAAATTAGAGAAAGTAGTATAATGATCAGATCTGCTCATTGGTTGAACATTCTCTTTAGCTAAAGCACAATTTTTAAAAACAGCTATTAGTTTCTCAGTAAGAATAAGGTGTTCTTCTTTTTCGGGTTTATCTTCCTTTTCAATCTTTACAGAATTTTTGATGAACTGTATTCCTGAATCTGAAACGAGGCAAAAATATTCGCCTGCATTAGACACAAAAAGAATTTTCCCGGTAAGTGCATCTTGCAGGTAGTTGAATTGCCCTTTGTTCTCAAAAATTTC
>JACMLS010000721.1 GCA_014379485.1 Bacteroidia bacterium
CGCCCAATTGCGCGAGCAAGCAGCCTTGAATCACAAGACAGAGACATCGGTGTATGATTGAACGCATCTACATTTTCCTAAGTGATCTTGATTTGAGATTGTGTCTGAAATTGTACTTTGGTTTTTATGTATTTGCGGAGAAGGCCTTTCAGATCTGCAACTTAAACTCTTTAAAAAAGATCCGGCCAACAAAGGAAAAGTATGTCAGAAAGGTTTGTGGAATTACTCACGCCATCCGAATTATTTTTTTCAGTTAATGATCTGGGTTTCTGTTCTGATCTTTGCTTTAGGAAGTAAATACGGATGGATTGCAGTGGTTTGTCCGCTTTCAATCGGCTATCTTATTTTTAAAGTAACAGGAATACCAATGACAGAGGAACAGGCGCTGAGAAGCAAAGGAGAAGCTTATAAAGAATACCAAAGAACCACCAGTGCATTTATTCCATGGTTTAAGAAAAAATAATTCCTTTTTTGTTTTGAAAGTTTAGAATCCCGATAGCTATCGGGATGAAAGTTTGGAAAGTTTTAGAGGGAAAAGTTCTTGGTTAGTCAGGCGTTTCCATGGTGTGAGGGTGTTGTCCACCCGAACTGTGAGGAATAAAGTTTGGAAAATTCTGGAGTTAAGAGAAAAGTTCAATCATTTTTTTTATGTGTTTAAAAAAGTGAAAATTTTTCTTTCGGAAGTTTGAAAAAAAATATTACAATGTGGTACTATTCTCTTGTAGAAAAAAATAAAATCCCTGACTTTCTGATTCGAATACAGATCAGGAAGCTATTAAAGCAACGATTACGTGATGAGAACAAAGGGAATTCCACAGCGCAACAAAACCATTTAAATAAACTGATCGAAGAATTAAAAAGTTCAGCCATTGCAGTAAACACGTCTGATGCAAATGAACAACATTACGAAGTTCCCACTCAATTTTACCAATACTGCCTTGGCAAACATTTAAAATACAGCAGCGGTTTCTGGAAAGAAGGAGTAACAGACATTGACACTTCAGAAAGAGATATGTTGGAAATTACCTGCGAAAGGGCTGAACTGAAAAACGGGCAAAACGTTCTGGAACTGGGCTGCGGCTGGGGATCTCTTTCTTTATTCATGGCAGAGAAATTTCCGCAAAGCAATTTTACCGTTGTTTCTAATTCGCGCGCACAAAAAATTTACATTGATGATCAGGCAAAAAAAAGAGGGATAACTAATTTAACTGTTGTTACTGCTGATATAAATGTTTTTTCCACTGAAGAAAAATTCGATCGTATTGTTTCTGTAGAAATGTTTGAACATTTGCGCAACTATCAGGAACTTTTTCAGAAAATATCGGACTTTCTAAATGCAGAAGGAAAAATGTTCGTTCATGTTTTTACTCACAAAGAATATTCTTATAAATTTGAAGTAATAGATGAAAGCGACTGGATGAGTAAATACTTTTTTACCGGCGGAATAATGCCCGGCAAAAATCTGCTCCCGTCTTTCAACGATCATTTTACAAAAGAAAAAGAATGGGATGTGAACGGAATGCACTACAGCAAAACTTCAGAAGCCTGGTTGCGCAAAATGGATGCTCATAAAAAGGAGATTATCCCGATATTTGAAACTACTTATGGAAAAGATGCTGCTTTAAAATGGTGGGTGTATTGGAGAATTTTTTTTATGGCCTGTGCAGAATTGTGGGGGTTTAAGAACGGAACAGAATGGCAGGTAACACATTATTTATTTATAAAAAAATAATATGTGGAGATTAATATTTCCGGTAATTACTTTTTTTCTTTCACTGCTTACGGTTTTGAGGGCTCCAACCAATTTACTCTGGCGTTTATCAGTTGCTATAACTGAATTTCCATACATTTTTATTTTCACTTCAACAGTTCTCTTTGTTCTTTCTTTTTGGGCCGCAAAATACAAAATTGCATTGCTTGGTATTAATGGTTTTGCATTGGTTCTCTTTATAGTTCCGTTGATTCAAACATACAACTGCGCTGCTGTTCTGCCTGTTC
>JACMLS010000722.1 GCA_014379485.1 Bacteroidia bacterium
AAATTCGTTTATAAATATTTTATTTGGCGCCCGGCTGCTAGATTTCCAAAACCGTGCCATATTTTTTTTCTATATGAAAAATTTCCGATGAAAAATAAGGAAGCCCGATCATAATGTCAATGACAGGTTTTGCATCAAGTCCTTCAACGGCAGTACTACCAATGTGTTCAATGATCACTCCTTGCAAATCAAGCGCTTTCTCAAGAAAACACTTTTCCGCTTCAAATTTAATTTTCCATTCGGGAGAATATTTATCAATGATAATTTTCATTGCAATTAACTCTGATCTGTTTTCAAATTAACATCTGAACTTTTAATGATCCAAAAAATGACCCCGCTTATAACAGCAGCAAAGCAACACCATACAGAAAGTAAATATGCGTGAAAAAAATACTCGGTTGCAACAACAGAAATCAAAATCAAAATTCCCAGCAGCAACATTTTTTTTACACTTGAAATAAAGAGTGAAATAATTGTTGGAAGAATGTATAACAGCGGAGTAAAGGACAGGATCATTCCAGAGAAATTAAAAACGTATTTAATATGATGCTCTTCTATTATTGCTGTAACCGGATGAAACAGCAAGCGATAAGCACCAAACAAAGAAGAACCTAAACCAATAAAAAATAAAATCTTTAAAATAGTTTTGCGTTTTTTATTTTTTTCCATTAACATAATTGAAAGAGGAACCCAAAAGGGCCAGACGATCTGAGCAAACACAATAAAAATTACGGTGAGCATTTGTTGCCATTGTAAATATTCCTGATGTTTTAAAACCAACCACAAAAAACCTTCAGTAATTTGTTGAACTGCGAAAATGAAAGGAATACTTGCGAATAAAGTTTGTGAAGCTCCTTTTGATTTTTTCAACGTCAGCAAGCCGACTGCACCAATCACAGCGCCTGCGGTAAAACTTACACTTGCATTAAAACACATAAACGGGTTCTTTCACCAAAATTAAACAAAACACCCAGAGTTCAACGGTCATTAAAAAACTGTCTATGGAAATAACATTTTCTCTTTAGGAAAGGCTAAACCACCTCCGGAAATTGCCTTGATAACTCCGTTTTTCATCCCAATATTTTCACTAAATTTGATTCTCAAATCAGCCCAATGAAAAAACTATTTTTCTTCGCATCTCTTGTTGCATTTACATTTGCAACAACGGCCCAAACAAATAAGCTTCCTTCTAAAAAGAAATCTTCTGCAAAGGTGAAGACAACAAAAATAATTAAAGAAAAAAAATCTTCTTCAGGAGTTGGAATGGAAGATGATGCAGGAGCAAGAATGAAATGGGAATTAAGCCGCCTTGCTGATTCTACAGGAAAAATTCCGGATAATATACGCGCATTAGAACTTGCCTTTGCAGCCACTTTACCAAACGACGGATTGCTTGCCAACGGAAAATCAGCAGCAGCAGTTCCGAATTTTGCAAGCCGCGGACCCTGGAACGTTGGCGGAAAAACAAGCGCATTTGCCATTGATGTTACCAATGAAAACAGGCTGCTTGCCGGAACAACATCTGGCGGAATGTGGTTGAGCACAGACGGAGGAACAACATGGACAATGACTAACACACTTTCGCAATTAAAAGGTGCAAATGTTTTAACGCAGGATAAAAGAGTGAACCACCAGAACGAATGGTATTACGGTGGCGGAAGCCCTTGGGCATCTGCAGGTGGCGGTGGTAACGCATATTTTTTAGGAGATGGTCTTTTTAAGTCTATTGACAGCGGATTAACCTGGCAGTCTGTCGCATCAACTGCCTCCGGAAATCCAAACGCATTTTCTACCGGATGGCAAATTGTTTATTCTATTGCAAATGATGTGTCTGCTCCTGATTCAATTACAGAAATGTACGCCGCAGTTTACGGAATAATTTACAGAACAATAAACGGAG
>JACMLS010000076.1 GCA_014379485.1 Bacteroidia bacterium
AAATACAAATGAAAATTAAGCCAAGGATCTCAATTAAAGCAGATTTTGATGCACCTTATCTTAAAGTGAAAAAAGTAATTAAAGCACTTACAGATAAAAAATTGTATCAGTTTACTCTAATTACAACCTTAGACGCATAAACTTATTTAAGACATTTTAATATGGCAGAAATAGCAGAAGGCGGTGGCGGCGGCCACGGTAAAGGCGGAAAAAAAAGGGCGAAGAAGCAAAGCACTAAAGTGGATATGACTCCTATGGTGGATTTGGCTTTTCTCTTACTTACATTTTTCGTTTTAACAGCCACATTCAACAAAAACAAGGCAATGGACATTACGTTTCCTGCGCCACTTGATCCAAACCAGCCACCACCACCGGCAGTAAAAAATGCAGTAACCTTTTTACTTACAAAAGATCACCGCATTTTTTATTACGAAGAAGAGTTTGTTCCTGTAGCTACAGCGATGAATCCGGTTGCGACTGTTCTGAAAGAAACTACTTACGCTCCTGAAGGTGGAGTAGAAGATTTGCTAATGGCAAAGAACAGTGTAGCTTCTGAAGCATTAAAAAAGCTGGAAGAAGAAAGAAAGGCAGACAAAATGGAAGACTCTACTTATAAAAAGAAAATAAATTCCATTAACAACAAACAAACCGCAGTAACTGTAATAATAAAGGCAGATGGTGAGGCCAAATACAGAGATGTGGTATTGCTGATAGATGAATTGAAAGTGCTTAAAATTTCCAAATTTGTAAACGTTGATATTACAAAGCCAGAGTACGATATGGTAACTACTGCAGCGGCTACAAAGTAAAAACCTTAAAAAACTAAAAAAATGTCAAGTTGGGATAATCCGTCAGCGGCCACAGATAGAAACGAGTTGGTATTTGCCAACCGCAATACTATTTACGGCGCCTTTCAATTAAGAAGAGAGTATAACAAGCGTGTGCTTATTGCATTTGCAATTACCATTGTTGTATTTATTATTCTTGTGTTGATCATGTGGCTTCCTTCTCTGTCAACAGTGCAGGAAGATCTTCCGCCTATTGTTATTGATCAGAAAGAAATAAACATTGAGCAGAAAAAAGATGATCCTATTCCGCCTCCGCCAGAACAACCAAAACCTTTAATTGAATTGGTTGCTTTCGTTCCGCCGGTGGTTAGAAACAACGCTGTTGAAGATACCACACAGATTATAGTTCAGCCCGAAGAAGATAAAAACATCAGTAACGTTAACCAAAAAGGAGACGATGAATTGGTGATCAATACACCAACTGTTGCGGTGGTTGAAGAAAAAAAGGAACCAGAAATTTTTGTTTACGTTTCTGAAATGCCCGATTTTCCGGGAGGTTTGCAGGCACTTTACAAATACGTGGGTACAAATATCAATTACCCCGAAGAAGCTAAAGACGCAGGAATTTCTGGTAAATGCTATTTGAGATTTGTTGTAACAGAAAGCGGAAGAGTAGGTAAAATTGAAGTGCAAAAAGGTGTACCAGGCTGCCCGCAGTGCGACAAAGAAGCTGTGCGTGTTGTAAAAACACTGCCTGAATTTAAACCAGGTAAAAATAACGGGCAGGCCGTACCGGTTTGGTTTCAGTTGCCAATCAACTTTACGCTTAAATAATAATTTTAATAACGCTCTTTAAATTCTGAAACTATGCGTTCCCCTATTGGAATTTCGTTAGTCATTAATCTTTTTATGGCTACCGTAATTCTTTGCATGGGTTGTGTATTGTTGTTTACAGATCTTTATATAGAAACAATTAAAAAGCCAAATAGAATTTATTTGGCTTTTATTTTTTTCGCCTACGCCGGTTTCCGCTACTGGCGCGCCTGGGCCAGCCACCAAAAAGAAAAACGCGACAAACAAAGAGAAGAGTGGAAAGAAAAAAAGTAAGTTTAGAAGGTTTGCACCCACACACTTTTGTTCGGGTGTTGTCCACCCGAACTGTGAGGAATAAAGTTTGGAATTTGAAAGTTTAGAAAGTTTTGGGTTGAAAAAAATTCTTCCCTTCAGGAAAGGCAAAATAAAACTCTATGTGCTCTATGTTTCGTGTTTCAAAAATATCCGCTCTCACTAATTATCTCCGTGCATCTCTGTGCCTCCGTTTCTCCGTGTCAATTTTTTCGCTCTTCCTCTTTTTCTCTTGCGGTTCAGATGAAAATAAACAAGCAGCTACTTACGGCAAATGTAAATTCGGTTCAGAAAAAAGTTTAAAGTACATAGTAGATGCTGAAGTAAAAACATTCGAATATTTTTATAACGATGCAGATCTTACTGCCGTTTACACAAACGAAAGAGATCTTATGCAGGGTTTTTTAAATGACACTTTTAAATTAGTGATCTCTTACCGCGATTTTGATTCTACAGAAAAAAAATATTTGCTCTCAAAAAAAATCACTCCCTACACAACAATAATTGGTTTAGAAGGCATGACCTTAATTGTAAATCCTGAAAGTGCAGACACTTCTATTACTGTAGATCAGTTTATACAATTATTAAAAGGCAGCGGCGACTCAATAGTTCCGCTTCAAAAAAAATGGAAAGACATTGTGTTTGACGAAAAAGGAGGAGCGGGTTTGAGATATGCAGATAGTTTAATTGGCAAACAAAAATTATCTGAGCGTTGTTTTACACTCAACAGCCAGGAAGAAACAATTGACTTTGTTGCAAAAAATAAAAACGCAATAGGAGTTATTTCTTACGACCTTATTGCAGACACAGAAGATCCGCGTGCAATGGCCAATAAAAATAAAATAAGAGCCCTTTGCGTTTCTGCAGATGGAAAAGAATATTTTAAACCCTGCCAAAGAAATTTTGTGAACTGGAAATATCCTTTCGTAAGAAAAATTTTCATGCACACCAGCGACTATAACGGAAGCTTAGCAATGGGATTTGTTTCTTACGTATCAAGCGACGACGGACAATTAATTATTAGACGTGGTGGTTTACTGCCTGCGCGATTGGCCTGGCGAGACATGAATGTGGTGTTTGAGCCAATGAATGTGAAGTGAGAGAACTTTGATTGACACAGAGAAACGGAGGCAAAGAGTAGCACTGAGAGTAAGTGGTTTGAGGAAAAGAGAGTCCTGAAAAAACGGTTTGCAAAATTTCCCCGCATAACCAGAATGATTTTGTTTTTACCGGCAAAATTATTTTCAAAAATTAAAAAAATGAAATTCGTTAAAACAACAAGAATTGCCACGGGTAGTCTGCTTGGGGCAATTTGCATTTTTAGTTTATATTTTAGTCCGTCTTTTGAAAAAGGAAGGGGAATGGAAATTAAAATACCAAGCTGTGGGATCTGTTGTGGACCTCCTCCTCCACCCAACTTAAATAAAACCACAATTATTATTTCTGAAAATAAAAGGGTTTTCTTTTACGAAGGCGGTTATGGTGGTTTTGATTTACCTCCTTTTCCCCCACCTCTGACAAGAAGGAACAACTCACGGTCTTCCACAAATAATTCTGAAGACGAAATATATCTCAGGGAAACAAAATTATCCATGCAAAATGGAATTGGAGATATTTTAAGTTTTAAAAACAAGAAAGCAGAAATTGCAGTGTTTAAACTGGACAGTCTAAAACAAGCTGAAAACATGGCCGATTCTGTTTATCGGAAAAAACTATCTTCAATTAATTCAAAAATGTCTGCCGCAACTTTTTTTATAAAAGCAGATGAAAGAGCAAAGTACGGAGATGTGGTAAAGATGATTGATCTGCTAAGATTAAAAAAAATCTCAAAATTTAGTATGGAAGAAATTACCGGGCAAGAATTGAAAGCACTGAACAAAGTCCTTAAAAAATCTTAAAGGAAATGAAAATGAAATTTGGAAGAATTATAATAGCAGCTGTAACCAGTGTTATTGGCATTGCTTGTTTGTTTAGCTTTTATATTGTAAACAACCCGAAAAAGAAAAACAGGCTGGATATTACTTTTGCCGACAAGTCAATACTCCACTTTTGGGGAACGGATACATCCTCTAACTGTGTTTCTTTTCTGCTCACAAAAGATAAAAGAATATTTTACTATTGCGGAAAATTTTCTGATGCAGAAAAACAAACGCTCCCTCAATTAAGAGAAACTTCTTTCGAAAAGAAAAATGGACTTAGTGATCTGCTTCAGTCAATAGATAGCTTTGTTATTCTAAGGATAAAAAAACTTGAAGATGAAAAAATAAGGAACAACTTTGCCGATTCTACTTATAAAAAAAAGAAGTGGGCAATACAAGGAGATTACAGAGCTAAAACTATTCTTATCAAAACAGATTCAGGAGCAATGTATAACGAATTCGTTAGAGTTGTGGACGAATTAAAACTTCTTAATATTTCTAAATTCGTAAACGTAGACATTTCCGAATCAGAAAGGTTGGCGCTAAGAAAAATCACAGAATAAAAAAATGAAAGCAAATAAAATCATAGCATTAATTACGCTTTCTGTACTTGGCCTTGCCGGAATTTTATTTTTGGCTACTTCTTCGCTATACAAAAAAAAATCAAGAGCTTTAGATATTACTTTTCCTGCGCCGGAGTATTTCCCAAACTCACTTGGTTGTTTTCCAAATATCATTACAGTTATCTTGTCAAAAGACAGAAGGGTTTTTTATTACGAAGGAGGGGAGTCAGCATTTTTTCCTCATCCACCTCCGATAGTGTACTTTCGTGCAACCAAACCAGACACAATTATTTACGAAGAAAAAATAGATCTACACGAAACTAAACTATCACTTAAAAATGGAATTGGCGATGTCATTAGTAAGTTTAATTCTGAGACAGAAAGGGCATTGCTAAAGCTTGAGGAAGAGAAAAGAATTGCAAACATGCCCGACTCAGTTTACCAAAAGAAAAAAAACTCAATTAGGTTAAATAGCTCAGCGGTTACTATCTATATCAAAACAGATTCCGGGCCAAAATATGGTGAAGTAGTTGAATTAATAGATATTATAAAATTGAAAAAAGTTGCCAAATTTTGGACTGAAGAAATAACTCAACACGAATTAAAAGTCTTAAACGAAACCCTAACCAAAACCCCCAACCAATCTAAACCCTAAATCTGCGCCCCCAATCTGCAAAAACCCACCAAACCTGTTTACCCAAAAATCTGTGCCTCCAATCCGCGTAAATCTGTGAAATCTGTGGCAAGAACCCGAAAATAAAATCTAACTTTGTGGCCTGAAAAAGAACCTATTAAAAAGCCAATCTAACCACTTAATAATCAGGCAACAAGAGCTTAACAATATTTGAGTAAATTGGCACGCGTTTGGTAATATCCAAACACACAGACACAGTATATTTGTAAGAGCATAAAAATTATGAAGACTAAAAACACACTACTTGCTTTTTTGATCGGGGCATCTCTTGTTTCCGTAAAAGCGCAGACCTTGCAAAGTGCAATAAGTAAAACTGAGAACGAACGCT
>JACMLS010000723.1 GCA_014379485.1 Bacteroidia bacterium
CCGATAGCTATCGGGATTTTATTTTTCAATTCAGGTGTCTTTGGTTTTTTCTGTGCATCATTGTTCTGGGCACTGGCAAAACACGAACCCAGCATTAAAGCAATTGTTAAATGATATAATTTCATATCGGATTTTTTGTTGTAATCAATTACCTGAGAGTATTGCATCAACCCATCCCGCAAGGACCGCAGTATCGTATTGTTTTTGAAGGTTTGCTTTCGTTCACTCCATTTTTCACTGTATTGTTTTTGGCTTCAGTTACAGTTTTACCTTCTTTGTTGCGGGTAAGCTCTTTACCTTTGACCTCCTTCACAGTACTTTTTATTGAAGATTTTGTTTTTGGTTTGGTGTTATTGGTTTGCGCCACAGTCAATGAAGAACTGAGCAATAAAACACCTATAGTTAAATGAGAAAGTTTCATATTCTTTTGTTTTTAATAGTAAGTAAAATTATCCCCTTCCACAAGCCGGACAATAGCTCTGACTCTTTTTTAGAGGTACAGGTTTTAAATCTGGCAAAGTAGTTTTAACTGCAACTTTTTGTTTTGCCTGTTTTTTGGTTTTTACTTTTGTCCCAATAGCTATCGGGATCGTTTTTTGCGTTTTCACTTTATTATCTGTCCCCGCTGAAAGTACCAGACTTGTGCTTACAAGTGCCGCAACCAATATGTGACTTAATTTCATTTTGCTGTTGTTTTGTTATTTAGATGATCAAACAGACGTTTCTCCATAATAGTCTCTACTGCCTTAAAATATAACTGTTTTGTAGTAAGATAGTTACAGCGTAGTTAAAAAAAGAAAAATAAATGAATAGCTTAATTTGGGGCTAAAGGGTGCTGAATTCTAATATACTCCACATTCATACCAATTCAAAAAAAAGAACCGAGCAGGATTATTTTTCGCGTCTCTTTTTACTCCTGAAATTAAACAACAGATTTTTCTTGTCACACCTTGTCTGTCTTCTTTTTGTCGCACTATACTCCTTCGTTTTTTTGTCACACTGAGCCCTGTCGTTTTTTTGTCATACTGAGCGGAGTCGAAGTATAACAAAAAAAATTCCCCGTCTCATTTCTGAAACGGGGAATTTTAAATTTTATTTATTATTTAAATTGTCATGCTGAGCGGAGTCGAAGCGTGGCAATTTAGTTAGTCATTCCAGTAAACTCTGCGTTAGTTCTCCATTTAATGAATTCAGCATCTTCTTTAGCCCAAGTTTTCATAGAACCGTCTTTTTGAATAGCTGTTTTTAATGCAGCAAGTCCGCCTGTTGCATCACCTGTACGTGCTGCGGCAACTGCTTTTACATAAAACGCAAGAGCTAAATCTTTTTCGTTAGAAGCATCAATAGTTGCTGCTGCAGAAGCTGCTTGTCCGTTAAGGATTTGTGCAATGGCAAGGTTAATGCCTTTGAAAGAACCAAAATGACCAACTGCTTCAGAATACGCACCGTTGCGTACATCTAAAATACCCATGTTGTAAGCTGTTTCAGGACCTGCACCAGAACCTTTTTTGTAAAAGCCCATTGCTTTGTTTCTGTCGCCTTCTTTTGCAGCAATAATTCCTAAATGGTTATTGATGATTGGTTCGTTTGGAGCAATTTTAGCTGCTGCTTCAAACTGAGTTTTTGCTTCGTTAACTTTATTTTGCGCTAACAATGCAGCTCCGTAATTGCTTGCTGCTCTCCAATCGTTTGGATTTTGTTTTGCTGCTGCTTTGTAAATGTTTGCTTTTGTGTTAATGTCGTTAGTTAAAGTAGCGCCGTACAATAATTCTTCAATAGAAAGACTGTCAGGATTTGTACTTGCTAAACGTGTAATCATTTCGTCTGTGCGAGATTTTTTATCAACGATAAGTGTAAGAACAGAACGACGCAATTTTGGAAGGATCTGATCTTTGATCTCTTTGTAAGTTGCAGCCATGTTCTTAATTTCTTTCTCACGTTGTGCATCATCAGGATACATAGAAAGCACACGAACAACAATATCTTTATCTTTTAAAGTAGATGCTTCCATTAATCTTTTAAAACCATCCCAATCTTCTGCAACGTTCTGGCTTTTGTAAGTTGTAGCATCTTTACCAAAAGTAATTGCTTTGTCTTTATTCTTTTTGAATTCTCCTTCTAAAGCTTTTCCGCCAGATTTACCACGATCAACAGAAAGCTTTCCGTTACGATCTGAAGCTCCGTCCGGAGAAGCGTAAGAATTTACTTCAATTCCTTTAAAGTCATACCACATGGTATTGTTTACGTTTGTGTTAATGAAACCAAGAAGATTTTTTACTTCGTCGCTTTTCATTTCTGTTGGGCGAACTGATGCCTGGTTAATAACGTAAAAGATATTTGCTGCCTGATTCATTGGCGTAACTTTTACAAAATTGTCTTTTGCAAAAACACCTTTTTCATCATTACGCACTAAAAGCGGAGTAACGATAGTTCCGTCTCCGATCTCTGTATTTTTAAACTCTTTTGGTTTTTTAGTTTTTACCTGGCCAGAAGCTTTGATTGCAAGTTTTGCAACTTTAAGTTCTGGTTTGTAAGCTGTTTTATCGGTATACGAAAAAGTACCTCCTTTAGTATAGCTGATCTTTTGGCCTGAACCTGTTGCTTTTTCTCCAACAAGAACAACTGGTTTTAGAGCAACTTCTCCACCTGCATAAGTAATAATAGGTGTTACAGTTACAACAGCTTTTTTGGCGAACAATTTAGCAGGATATTTTCCTGTTACAGTTACGCTAACGCTGTCTGCATGCATTTCAAGCGGGTTAGGCTTTACCTCGTAAGTAACAAGGTTCTGTTTTTTGATCATTTTGCCAAGGCCATCGCAGCTTGTTAAAACCGCAGCCCCCACAAGGGCAAGTGACAACATTTTCAAGGTATTGTTTTTCATCATAATAGTGTTTATAGTATACTTTTTTTTAAGCTTAATTGAGGCTGCAATATTAAGCAAAGTTTTTAAATAACAAAAAGTTATAGCTCAAATTTTTAATTATAAATGACTGATTTTAAACGACAAAAGCAAGAAATGGATTTAGCCCAAATTTAACTCAAGGTATTTTGCCTGAGGGGGGTATTTTATATAGCTTTTTACCTCTTCAAATACCTTTTGATAAGTTTCTTTATCCGAATTTCGGATTTTAATGTCAAGAACCCTGAAACTGCGGTCAATTGCGCTGTTTTTAAGGTACAAGTGATTGATTTTTGACAAATAATCCGTTGAAATATTCTTCTCAAAAGGTCTGCCTCTCAATTCAATATTCCGCACAAGGTCTTTTTCGTTTAAATGCAGAAAAATAAGCAGGTCAGGTTTGGGAACAATGGATTCAATTGAAGGAAATGCATTTTTAAATTCTTCAAATTGGGCATTTGGAAGGTTTATTTGAGCAAAATAGAGGCATTTTTCAATAAAATAGTCGCAAAAATGCAATTTATTGGTCAATTCTGCCTTTTTTGAGATCAGCTGTCGGGCGCGATCCAGCAAAAAAGAAAACTCAAGCGAAAAGGCAAACTTTTCAGGTTCTTTATAAAAAAGAGGTAAAAAAGGATTTTCTTCAAATTCTTCGCCTAAAAATTCTGCGTTGTAATGAGCAGCCAGTTTTTTTGCCAGCGAAGTTTTTCCTGAGCCTATATTTCCTTCAATACAGATGTAGTTCATATACGATCTATTAAACACACATAGAAAAACTAAACCTAAGTGTTCTATGTGTTTCAAAGAAAAATCCCAATGAAATTTTCTCCATTGGGATTTCAAAATTAATATCAAAAACTAATTACCGAATTCAGAAATAAATTTAAGGCGCATAAGTCTTACTTCTTCTTCGCTGTAATCATCTTCTCCCAATTCTTTTAAGGCATCGGTTAAAGAATCTGTTTGCGCAATTTTCATATAATCGTACACTTCAGTTTGCTTTTCTTCATCAACTGCTTTATCAATATAATAGTTGATGTTGATTTTTGTTCCGGAGTTTACAATGGCTTCTAATTCAGAGAGCAGATCTTTGAAGGGAATGTTTTTGCTTTTTGCATAATCTTCAAGGTTTGTTTTTCTGTCAATAGCCTGTATCAAAGAAACTTTGTTACCAGATTTATTTACAACGCTTTTTACGATCATATCGCTTGGGCGCTCTATCTCATTTTCGTCAACGTATTTTTTTATGAGCTCTACAAAAGGTTTTCCGTATTTGCTTGCTTTACCGTTTCCAACTCCTGTAATTTTTGTGATCTCTTCCAGATTAATTGGATACTGAATAGCCATTTCCTCAAGAGAAACCTCCTGAAAAATTACGTAAGGCGGAAGTTTTTTTGCTTTGGCGGTTTGCTTAACCAGGTCTTTTAGAAGAGAAAATAAAATTTCGTCTGTTGCTCCTGAGCCACCTTTGCCTGCCATTATAATTTCACTGTCATCAGCAGGTCCTGCACCGGTGTAATCATGATCGCGGGTAAGCATAATGCTATACGGCGCTTCTAAAAACTCTTTTCCTTTTTTTGTTACTTTAAGCAATCCGTAATTTTCAATGTCTTTGCTTAAGAAACCTGAAACGAGAGCAAGACGAATTACTGCATTCCAGTGTTTTTCATCCTTTTCATCTTCGCAGCCCTTTCCAAAAATTTCAAGATTATTGTGCTTGTATGTTTTTACTGTTGATGAAAGTGAACCCAATAAAACATTGATTACATCTTTTGCTTTGTGCTTTTCTTTTACTTCGAGCAC
>JACMLS010000724.1 GCA_014379485.1 Bacteroidia bacterium
ATCGCACAGGTTCATACCCACTTTGTCTGAGAGGTCACTGAAAAGTTTTTTGTGGTTGTTTCTGTCAACATCTGAAAGCACATTTGCTTCTACTTTATTATAGAGTTCAGAAAAATCTCCCAGGCCCAAAAAAAGAAAATTGTCTGTTGATTGCGGTACGGAGTTTATGAATTTATATTCTTGCGGTGTTTGTGCCGCAAGGTAATTGAGAAAAGAACTGCTGTCGGGAATAGTAAATCCGTTAACTTTCATTTCATTGGGTTTAAAATCCACATCCATTTCCGTCCAGCCTTTTGTTTGTTTGGCCGCAAGCGACTCAAACAGTGAATTGCGGTTCAGGAAATTCAGGTACATTTTTCCTGACCAGGCAGCGTTGGAATAGAAACGAAAATCTACAGAGGAGCCGGCCATTTCAGAAACTTTTTTAAAACGGGCATCGTTGGCGACACAATTTTTATTTATGCAGGCTATTGCGCGGTCAAGAATCTGAGGTTTTTGCGAAATTAAAGCAAGCCCGTCTTTTACATAGAGAAACAAATGGCCTTTGCCGGTTTTTAACGTAAACTGCCAGATCTTTTCTTTGGTGGTTTTGGTTTCTGTTTCTGCCAGGTCAACCGCAATACGTTTTACAAAATCTACCAGCTTGCCTGCCTTATTCATATTCACATTCAGTGCATACAGGTAATCGCGTTTATCTTCAAACTCAACTCCGGCAAGATAAACAGGGTTCTCATTAAAAATTTCTTTTACCTCATCATCCACACTTAAAACAGAATCAATGATCTTTCCGGTTTCGCGTATTTCACGAAAATACTCTACTTGTTGCAATTCCTGCCAGATCAGGTTGGTTTCATTCAGTTTTTTCCAAAGCTTAAAAAAATCGCTGCTCTCAATAATAAAAACGCAATCGTCGGGAATTGCCTGCAAAGCCATTACCTTAGGTTTTTTTGCCGCTGTCAGGTACAAGTAAGCGTAAATTCCGCCTCCAATGAAACATACAACAAGCAACCAAAAAGCAATTTTTTTAAGCATAAAGATATTTGCGGTGGCTAAGTTAGCATTCAGCACCTAATCTGAAATTTAACCGTAAATTAATTATCAAACAGCAGCTGTGAATTTTAAACTGAATTTATGCCATCCCGACAAATTTGTCGGGACGCAGATTACCACAGATTAAATGCGCAGATTTAAAAAAATAATCTGTGTTGCAAGATCCGCGTAAATCGGCGAAATCTATGGCAATGCTGGTTTTTTACGGATTGAATTCACAGATTTTTAAAAAAAATAATCTGTGCCGGAAAATCAGCGTAAATCTGTGAAATCTGTGGCATTACGAAGGTTTTTTTTTACTTTCGGGTCGCGATCGCAAATCGTGTTGTTTTATGAACAGGGAGGCACTTTTTTCAGTTTTAAAACTCTTTGCTTACGTTTTCAGAAATGGAGATGCAGGTTGCGATTTTTTTGTAGAGAGTTCTATCGAAAAAAAATTCCTGGGAGTACTGCTTAAGGAAGAAGAGAAAAAAAAATTCAGAGAGTATTACGCTGTTTCAAAAAAAGAGATTCTCGAAAAACTGAAAAGCGATCCGGAAGAGGTTTTAAAAGAAATTGTGGCTGGCATAAACCGCCATCATCTTATCAAATCAAAGTTTTTGCTCATTGTTTATTTGCTTGAGACCATTAAAATTTCTTTTCCGGAAGCAATTGCTGAGATGGAAGAAATTGCCGACCGGCTGAGATTGAACAAGGCAATGTATTCATTTTTGTTTGATTTTGCTTTTTCTGCAGATCCATATTCAGACCACACTGATAATACAATGGTAATTGATGGAATGGAGAAAAAGATAGGGAACTATGTACATTTTATGGTTCCTGATTTTAAAGGCGAAATACTCATTCTTAAATTAAGGGAGTTTGATTTTTTATTAGGAAGATCTTTTTATCCACGCCCCGTTTTTGTAAATGAAACTCCGGTAATGAATGATGAGATTTTTATACTCGAAGCCGGGCAAACAATAAGGCAAGGGGTTCTTACCATTTCGTTTTCTGATATAGCGCTTGATTTTATTGAAGAAACTATAGAACACAAATATTCGCTGGTGGCAGAAAATGTGGGATTGAAATTCAGTGAAAAAGCGGAGGTGTTGCGCAACATTAATCTTTGCGAAGAGTCAGGCAACATGGTTGGCATTATGGGCGCAAGTGGGGCGGGTAAAACAACCTTACTGAATGTACTTACAGGAATTGAAAAACCAACGAGCGGCGAAGTAAGAATTAACGGAGGCAGTTTGCATAAAGACCCGCTGAAGTTTGAGGGTGTTATAGGATATATTTCGCAAGACGATCTTTTGCTCGAAGACCTGAGTGTTTTTCAGAATTTATATTTTAATGCCCAGCTTATTTTTAAGAACGTTTCAAAGCCGGCCCTGCAAAAAATGGTTTTAAAAACACTTTCTAATCTTGGTCTTCTTGAAATTAAAGATCTGAAAGTTGGAAGTCCTCTGAATAAAAAAATAAGCGGGGGCCAGCGCAAGCGGCTCAACATTGCGCTCGAGCTTATTCGCGAACCTGCTGTTCTTTTTGTTGATGAACCCACATCAGGTCTCTCATCGCGCGATTCAGAAATGGTAATGCAATTGCTTAAAGAACTTGC
>JACMLS010000725.1 GCA_014379485.1 Bacteroidia bacterium
AGGAAGTTTTTCGAGAAATTTCTCAAGCACACCAAATTCATCGTTCACTTCAATGCGCAAGGCCTGAAAACATCGCTGACAGGATTTTTTAATTTCATCTTTGCTGTCTGCCGAAGTAATAAATTTTAAAGCCTCTGTTATGATCTCTTTTAATCGTGTGGTGGTGGTTATTACTTCGCCTTTTGCAATACTTGAAACAATTTCTTTTGCAATAATTTTTGCGTGCGGTTCATCTGCATTCTCAATAAACAATTCTTCTAATTCTTGCTGAGAAATTGTTGTTAAAAGCGAGGCTGCAGATTTACCTGTTTTAGGATTCAGCCTTAGATCCAACGGACCTTCTACTTTAAAAGAAAAACCTCTTTCCGGATTATCTATTTGCATAGAAGAAACGCCAAGGTCTGCCAATACAAAATTCAACGGACCAGCTTCTGATGCGATCTGATCTATTCCTGAAAAATTCATTTTCTTTATTGTGATCACTTCGGGTCCGTAGCCTAAAGATGCAAGGCGTTCTTTTGTGCGGGGCAATTCAAAAGGATCTACATCGGTTGCAAACAAATGTCCGCCCGGAAGTAAACACTTTATTATTTCTAAACTGTGGCCGCCATAACCAAGTGTTGCATCCAATCCAATTTGTCCTGGAACAATTTGTAAAAATTCCATTATTTCGTTTACGCAAATGGAGCGGTGCATACCTGCGGGTGTACGGCCCTGAGAAATTACTTTTGCAATATCTTCGGCGTAATTTTCAGGCTTCAGTTCTTTATATTTTTCTTTAAAGGCTTTGGGGTGTGTGCCTTTATAGCGAACGCGTCTTACACGTTTAGGATCTTTGTCTTCCATAATGTAAAGTTACACATTTGTGGCTTGGCGTTTAATAAGGCTATTTCTTACTGATGCTTTCGTTTTGAAAAAGATGCTCCATCTAATCTACCCACAAAAATTCAAATCGCAAACCTTTCAAAAAGAATACCCAAGGTAAAATTTTACAAGGAGACCTGAGAAATTTGATTTACTGAATGAAAATGTATTAATGCGGTTTTTCCATTTGTTATCGGAAAAATCATACAAATAATTTACCTCTGCGCCAATTGCAAGTTGGCTGATGGCTTGTATTTTAATTTCTGCATGCGGAACAATTGAGCAGTTAAAATTTTTGTATACTTCTGTATTGCTGCTTTTTGTGACAATTATTCTTTGACTGCCAACCATAGGCCCCGCACCAAAACACACATCTATTAATGCACTTTTTTTAAACAGATCAAATTTCCAGATAATATAAAAATTGTTTGCCAGCCAACTTAATTTTACCGAATCGTTTTTTACTGTTTGTTTCATGAAATATAAAAATCCAATATCGCCGGACATATTTCTGAGGGAATTGTTACGTCCGTGTTCTATTGCAATAGAAATTACTTGAATTGGTTCTTTAAGTTTTGCATCGAATAAAGGAGCAAATGAATTACCAAACTTATTTTCAAGCGGAAAAAAAATTCCGTAAGAACCTTTTAAAGTGTTGTTCAGAATTGCGGTCTGAGAAAAATACCCGCTGAGACTCAGAAAAAAAATTATAAAGATCTTTATTCTCATCAGAAAAGTTTCTTTCCAGCCTTAACTATTTTTCGGAACATAATTCAAAACAGCAATTCCACAAGGAAAAGCTACTGTTTTTACTAATTTAAAATCTTGTTTACTGCTAAGCTCTTTGAATATGGGCATTCCGTTTCCGTTTGCAGATGGATTTATGAATAGATGAAACTCATCTATTAGTCCGTGTTTAATAAGAGCAGAAACAAATGTGGCACCACCGTAAACAATAATGTCTTTTCCTTCCTGATTTTTTAATTTAGTGATCTCATCCACAAGATCGCCTTTCGCTAAAACAGTATTATCCCAATCAGATTTTTCAAGCGTTTTTGTAAAGACCACTTTTTTTGTACTGTTTATTTTATCTGCACCTTCTTGTTCTGGCACAGAAGCCCAGTACGGAATAAAGCCTTGCGCAAGTTTACGGCCAAGAATTATACAGTCAACAGGCTCCGTAATTCCTTTTACATAATTTTTTAATTCCTCATCCCAATTCCAAACCATCCAATCCATTTCTCCGTTTGGTCCGGCGATGAAGCCGTCAATTGACATTTGTACTTGTAGTTTTAGTTTTCTCATGGTAAATTAATTTAGTTGCCCTTTATTTTTCGTTTTTTCTGTTCCAAACTCTCGTCACGTTTTCAACTTGTGTGTTTGTCATCTGTTGCGTTCTGATCAAAGTTCTGACACCATGAATCATGATCATTGAAGCTTTTCCAATTTCTACAAAATACTTTAAATGACATCCGTCCTTTAATTGAACGTGACCGAAAGTAACTACATCTGTTTCATACCCTTTGAAATCTCCATATGATTCGTCAGAAGCTTCGTTTATGACTCCTGAACTTAGTGCCCCTTTTTCATTTGTAATAAGTTGCCTTGTTGTTAAAACACTAAAATTGTCTGCATCAATAATTGTTGACGAAATAATTAACTCTTCATCAGAAAGGTCGAGTAGGATATTTGGATATTCCGTATAAAAATTTGAATTTGTTTCGTAGAATTTAGTCCGTTTATAATCATATGGCTTGAAGGTGCTTCTTTTTATTGAAGCAATACAAATATTATGTTTTGATTTGTCTGACTTGGTCATTTTTAAATTACTTATTCACTTTCCGTTATACTGTTTATCATAGGCCACCTTAATTTCAGGTACCGCTATGCCCATTGTTTTTGCTCCTTTTCTTTAAAATTCTGTCTATATATTTTTCTGTCGGAAGTAAGGATGTCTGAATACGCCTGGCATATCTTATGCTATCAAGAATATCTTTGTTTTTTTCCTCTACTTCTTTGTTTTTTATTTCAACCAGTTTTTTTTGCTCTTCAGTTTCCTTACTTTTTAATTCTATCAGTTGCTTTTGTTTTCGGGTTACACGTAAAGACCTAAAAATAAATGCCGCCAAAAAGATTGCCATGAACAAACCGCCGGTAACAGACCATAAAAATAGTTGTTGTTTTCTCTTTTCTGCGGATGAAAGAGCATCCTTTCTCTCCTGTTCTTTTTTATCTGTTTCTTTTTGTTTATCGTATTCGTTTTGATATTTTTCCTTTACAGCAGCCTTGCGAACTTCTTCGCTATTTAGTTTGTCGCGTATAATAATGTATTGCTGATAATGGTAATAAGCCTCCTTATAATTACCAAGGGCGGAATCTATTTGTGCCGCAAGCTCCTCTGCATCAGAAATACCTCTTGCGTCAAATCCCTTTTTCAGTTCTGAATAAGCCAGATCGCTATAGAACTTTGCTTTCCGGTAATTTTTTTGTTGCTTATAGATTGCGGCCAGGCCAAAATTAGCCCATACATCGTTTGCATTTAGTTCTTTTGTTAATTGCAAGTATTTGTGCTGGTATTCAAGCGCTCTTTCTAAATCTCCCTGCAGCCTGTAAACGTTTCCCAAACACCCATACATATTAGCGACCCAGCCTTTTTCATTCAATTTTTCTGACAATGATAAAATCTTTTGATAATATTCTAAAGCGTGGGCGTAATCTTTATTATTCTGATACATTTCAGCTACATTCTGGTACATCCATCGGATAGCCATTTCATCTTTATTTGCCCCGGCTAACAAAATTACTTTGTTATAGCACTCAAGCGCCTTTACATCATTATGCATCTGGCTATAAATATTTCCAGTTTTACGGAGAGCAAAGGATATCAGATTAACGTCATTCAATCCATTTACTATAGTCAGGTTTTTTTGATAGCATTCCAATGCTGCGTCATTATTGCCTTGCTCCGAATAAATGTCACCCATTCTTTCCAAAAAGGATGCAACACCCCTTTCGTAATTAAATTGCCGGGCCATTGCCAACCCCTTTTGGCAGCATTCTAAAGCTTTAGGAAGGTTTCCAATTAAACTATAACTGCTGCAAAGTTCTAAAGCTGTATTGACTATGTTTACTGTATCTTTTATTTCCTGGTAAACAGATAAAGCTTTTTGATAGTTTTCCAAGCCCTTTATTTTTTCGCCCAAAGTATTATACGCCTCTCCAATCTGAAATAAACACTCTGCAATTTCTCTTCGGTCCTTAACTTGTTTTTCGTTTATCCTTTCGCACTTTTTTAATTGGCTAAACCAGAATTTCAATGCCCCGGAAGGGTTATAAAAGTTTGACAGGTTACGACAAGTCTGACGTATTCCTTCTCTATCGTTTATTGTTACTCTAATATCTAAAGCCTTCAAATAAAATTCCATGGCTTTTGCAGAATCGTTTTTGTTTGCAAAAGCCAGGCCTATTGCATTAAGTGCTTTAGCTTCAAATTTTTTCTGTTTAGTTGTCTGAGCTAATTTTAATTCTTGTTCTGCAAAAAAAATTGAAGTGTCAGGCTTGCTTTCAATATAGCTCTTTACAATTTCATGAACAGCTTTCAATCTATTTGTATCGGCTATAGTTTTATTGTTGTAAATTTTATAGAGAGAGTCAGTTTTACTTTGTTGTGCGGGAGAGAAAAAATGGCAAAAACAAATGGCCAGGCCTAAGAAATAATATTTCGTTTTCTGAATTGTCATTTTGTCAAGCATTAGCCATAACGCGTTTATTACCGTTACTTTCTTTCGGCAGATTTGTTTCTGTTTCACCATCTAATCTAACCACAAAAATTCAAACCCCAAAATAAATTGAGAAATGAAAAATTATGAAATAATTGAGATTAAAATTTGTAGAAGCAACTTCTACTTTTGCTCAGAAATTTTTAAAAGAGCATCAACAGATAAATCTTCATCTATCAAGGGCCAATGAATGCCGTAGCCG
>JACMLS010000726.1 GCA_014379485.1 Bacteroidia bacterium
ACTTTACAGGACTGAATTTATGTTCAGAGATGATCAGGGAAATTCGCTTTGCAAGTTCGTTGATTGAGTCTGTTGTTTCTATCCGGTTTAGTGAGTCTTTCCATTTATACCGATAAATGATCTGATAGTTTCCGTTTGGAATTTTCAGGTCCCTAATGGTTCCGCTTGTGTCATAAACAGTAACTGAATAATCTTTTACCGTGTCTCCGATATGATACATATGCAGGATTGAATTTACCTGGCAAAAACATTTTGAAGTTAACAGGAAGAAAATAAAGAAAAGCCCCGGAATTACTTTCATTTAAAAAATGCAAGATGTGTTCTCAAATGTAACCATAATTTGACTTTAGCGGGAAAAAGGGATTTAATCTAAAAGCAGGTGTGTAGCTTTCCGGAATCCGGATTTCCTGAAAGAATTAAGTAATTCCACTTAAGCCAACCTATAAAAAATAGGTTTTTTATGGTTGCCAAAAATTTCGCTTCCTTTTCAATTATAGATATTTTTGAATCAGTTCTGAATAAGTGATCTGTTTAGTTTAGGTTTACAGGTCATTTAAAAAAAATGTATTAAGAGTTTAAAATAAGTTTCTCCCCCTCAGTTTATCTGAACCCCGAAATTTGTTTTAAGAAATAGAAAAAGGGACTTACAGGTGTCCCTTTTTTTTTCGCCTTTTTTTTGAAGAAATCGGTTTCTCTGTGTAACTCTGTGCTTCTTCTCCGTTATCTCTGTTGTAAAAGGTTTAAATCAAATGAAGTTTTATTTTGTAGCAGTGCTCATCCTTTTTTCTCTTAAAGGAAAAGCTCAATTGAGTTTTGATAGTTTGCCTCCTGTTTCGGGTTTGAGTGATTTACTTATTTCGGGTCCGTTTATTTGTCCCGATGCAGAACAACCCATAAAATTTCCGAAGCAATTTTATAAAGAATCTAAGAGTGAGCAGATCCTTAAAATTTCAAAGGGAGAAATGGAAAAAGGAATTTCCTGTATTTCAGAAAAAAAAGAATTGAGTTATTATCGCGAGCCAAAACATTATTGTGAATGGATGTGGGGCTTAGACTATTTAGGACATCAATGTAATAAGTGGAAAAAAGCAGGTTCTTACGGTGTTCTTCCTGTTATTAAAAAACAGTTTTACGAAAAATTAATGGCTGCTGACTGTCCGATTGAATTTTATGTGCCAGATCTGACATTTAATTATTTTTATCTGAATAAAGATTCTATTCCTGATTTTATTGTTTATGATGGTTCTGACGGTACAGACCCCAGGACAATTTTTATTGAATACAAAAAAGACAGTATTAATTTTATCAAGTCTATTTATGGTTATGCTTACGATGTAAGAAAAGCCAGTGACGGACTTTTGGTTTTGACCAGATGGGGGATAGAGGAGAGGGGTGCGTTTGAATGTCATAGTACATACGCGGTAAGATTTAAGAATGAAAAAATTAAAATTACAGATAGTGTCATAATCGCTTCAGGAAAAGGATTAAGACTTCCATCTTATACAATGGACAAAAAATTCAGAACCAAAGATGTTGTTGTTGTTGGAAAGATTGAGCAGAACGAAGATTCGCAGCAAGAAATTTTTCCGCAGAACTCTTTTGGATATGTGTTGGGTGAATTTAAAGGTTTGTATTTTGTTGCCATGTTGAATAATCTTCCAACAGAAAAAAATATTTTCAGAAATTACATTGAAGAAAGGCTGAAGAAAAAAGTTGGAACGTTTTATACTTTGGGATGGGTAGAGAAAAGTATGGTCAGATTTGATTAGGGATTTTCTCAGTTCCTTCCTGTTTCCTCTCTGTGTCTTCTGGGGTTAATAGGTTAAGCCTTCCTCTTCTTAGCACCTCTTACAGCCTCAGCCTCCAAAGGATTCTCAGGCCAGGAATGTCTTGGATATCTTCTCTGCAATTCTTTTCTCACTTCAAAATAAGCGTTGTTCCAGAAACTTTTTAAGTCTTGCGTTACCTGCACAGGTTTGTAACCGGGCGACAATAAATGCAAAACGATCTTAGTTTTTCCGTTGTTGATGGTTGGAGTATCATTCATTCCAAAAACTTCCTGTAAACGCACATGCAATTCAGGCGTTTTTCCATCGGCAAAATAAAGTAAACGAATGTGTGAACCTGATGGAACAGAAATTTTTTCAGGAGCAAGCGTTTCTAATTTTTGTGATAATTCCCATCCAATAAAATTTTTGAGCATTTCAATCTTATTCAGTTTTTGTAGCTCTGATTTTTTTCTGATGCCATTTAAAAAAGGTTCAATAAAAAGTTCAATATTATTTTTGATGGCTTCTTCTGAAAGATCTGGCCAATTCTCATTCGCGTTCCAGCTTTTTAAACTTAGAACACGATTCTGAAAATTCTTTTCATCCTCGCCCCATCCAATAAAATTTAATCCTTCAGTAAGAATTTTTTCTGAAATAATTTTTAACCTGTTTGCATCAGAAAACTTTTCGCTTGATTGAACATGGTGTTCTCCCTTTTCTGAAATGCGCTTGAGGCGTACGAGCCTCAAGCTGAAGTCTGCATTCGATGCGCACTTTTACGTCGAACAAC
>JACMLS010000077.1 GCA_014379485.1 Bacteroidia bacterium
CAGCTGCATTGGCAAAAGAAACTTCGTTAACAACATCTGCTCTTGAGATTTGCTCAATCGGGTTAATAAAATATTTATGAAATGCAGTTACAGAAAAAATCTGTCCTCTGCCGGGATAAACTTCATAGCGCAAATCGTAATTATGAATTTTGGCTCTTTTCAGCTTATCGTTTCCGGAGTATAAAAAATTTGTATTAAAGTCATAAAATGCAAACGGCGCCAATTCCCTGAACTCAGGCCTGTTCAGCGTTTGCGAATAGCTTACGCGAATGTTTTGTTTTTTGGTTAGCGAAAAAACCCCGTTAAAGGAAGGTAAAATATCGTTTTTTTCAGTGGAGAGATTAAGCGGCTCGCCATCATCAAATTCGGCATCAAGAACCTGGTGAAAAAACTCATTTCTGACACCAGCAATGATGCGGATGCTTTCTTTAAACCTGTAATCAAACATAAAATAACCGGCATACAGATCTGAAACAGCATGGTAGTCATCAGTTAATCTTGTAACATCCAATAATTTAAAACCTCCTGAGCCATCGGGTAAAATGCCCATGTTCTCATTACTGAATATCTGGTCTTCAGGAAGGTATAATAAATTATTATTAAATGTAACCCCACCACCTACTACAGAATATTTTGTAAACCCCAATTGCCTCGCAGCAAAATACCTGTTTCTGTTCTGAACGTATCCGCCGATCTTAAAATCAATTGAATGATCTTTGTTTTTTGAATCAAATGCCCTGGAAACATCGTAGCGCGCTATGTAAGTGCTTTCTGTGGTTTTTGAATTAAAAATTCCGCCACCGTACGCAGGGCTAACTGTTGACAAGGCAATATTTGCTGCGTACATAGTATCAGTAGCAATTGGGTCAGAAGGATCGTTAAAGGTTTTGTATCTTGAATAAACGCTTCTTCGCAAATTTGGAATCTCTCTTTTTATATTTGAATAAGAAGCGATCCATTCCATTTTTATTTTACTTTTCTTTAAAAAATGTTCTCCTGTCAGCTGGCCCGAATAAATATTGTTACCGGTAAACCATCTTGCATTTGAGCGCAGTAAAGACGGATTCACATCAAGTGGATTGGTAGTTCCCTCCCTGTAAATAACCCTGTTGTCAGAATTGATGCTGTAAATGTTTTTAAACCCAATTGTATTGGCTTCATTTATTTTATAGGCAAAATTTGCAATAGCGCCCGAAAGTATTTGAGTTGTAAAAGCTTTATCCAGGTATTCGTTGTCAACAATTGAAGGTACGCCGGGATCAAAACTGCTGGTATAGCTTTTTCTTACGGTTTCAACAAGATTATTACTTCTGTTGTAAGAAAGAGAAACGATCATGCCCAACACCCCTTTCCTTTTATTTTCTTTTTCTGCCAGCGAATCTTTCTGTTTTCTTTTAAATGTATAACCAAAAGAATATTGCATCTGAACATTTGGAGAAAATTTTGAGGACCCAAGCGCCCAGTCATTTTTCATGTATTTTGCCAGGTTTGCCTGTTGCGATATGGAAACCGGAAAATTTTCTTTATCAGGAATTTCTGAGGGTAAAGACCTTGTTCCATCATCCATACCTAACCAATCCAGCTTACCGCCTTTATAAGTAACCTGGTCTTTAAATGTAGTAACTGTGTTGTACCCGCCACCAATAGAAAATGACTGAAAATTTTTATCCGGAATATTTTTTGTTTTAATCAGAATTAACCCGCCTGCAAATTCACCAGGCATATCAGGCGTTGCAGTTTTGTTGATTGACAGATTATCAAGCATATTACTCGGAAAAATATCAAAAGCAAAGGCCTTTCTGTCGCTTTCTGAGCTTGGCAATGCAGCTCCGTTTAAAAATGCGGCATTGTAGCGGTCATTTAAACCTCTTACAATTACAAATTTATTATCCTGTATGCTGGCCCCGTTTACTTTTCTCAACACATCGCTTGTATTTGTAACAGGCGAATTTTTAATTCGCTCGCCACCAATTCCATCACTTACAGCTGCATTGTTTTTTTGCTGCAGTGCTTCAGCCGCTACACTTTCATCTTTTGCCTTTGCAGTTATTATAATCTCTTCCAAAACATTGCTTCCTTTACTCTCTTCTAAAACAACTGACAGATCTGTTACTTCTCCGGCCTTAATAAAAACATCTTCAATCAATTTTGATGAGTAGCTTGTCATACTAAACTTAAGGCTGTGTTTTCCTTTTGGCAAGCTAATTGTATAAAGACCATCAAAATCTGTTTGCACAATTTTTTTAGTAGAATCTACTATTATCACCACAAAAGGCATTGGATCTCCTTTAATATCCATGACTTTTCCACTAACAGTTCCATTTTGGGAAAATCCTGCAAAAGCAGAGATAAAAAACAGGCAGGCAAATGCAATCTTTTTCATTTATTTTTTTTACAAAGTAACCGCTGCACTTTAATGGTATTCTTACCGCAATGTTACCAAACGGTTAAGCAAGTTAATATCCGTTTTTAATAACGTAAGGTTAATGTGAATTTAAATGCCAATTGGGATAGTGCGGGTAATTTTGACCTGTTAACAAATCACTAATGTTTTAGCAACCTTTTGTTTTAAGTATACACTTTATTAGAAAAAATTATGTTTAATTTTACACGCATGCCAACGGTTTTTAAAATTCTACTTGTAGACGATGAACAGGATATTCTTGATTTTTTAAGTTATAATTTAAAGAAAGACGGGTTTGAAGTTCATGTTGCAAATAACGGGAGGGATGCGATTGAAATTGCGAAGACCGTAGTACCACACCTTGTAATATTAGATGTAATGATGCCTGAAATGGATGGCATTGAAACTTGCCGGGAGTTAAGAGAAATTCCTTCTTTAAAAGATACCATGATCGCTTTTCTTACAGCGCGTAATGAAGACTATTCTCAGATTGCAGGGTTTGATGTTGGTGCTGATGATTATATTACCAAACCCATTAAACCCCGCGTACTTACCAGCCGCATAAAAGCTTTGTTAAGAAGATTGAACCCGGAAGAAACACACATTGATAAAATGGAAGTTGGCGGAATTAAAATTGACATTGAACGCTTTCTTGTTATAAAGAATGGCGAAGAAATTTCTCTTCCTAAAAAAGAATTTAAACTGCTTGCATTACTTGCAACCAAACCCGGAAAAGTTTTTACGCGCGAAGTTATTTTGCACCAGATCTGGGGAGACGAGGTAATTGTGGGAGACCGCACCATAGACGTTCACATTCGCAAACTACGCGAAAAACTAGGAGACAATTTTATCAAAACCATTAAAGGAATCGGTTACAAATTCGAATTCTAGGAATCTACGAATCGCGAATTTTTTGCGAATATTACAAACCTTTATCTGCTAATTGCTATTCAGCACGAATTTACTGATTACAAGTTTTTTAATCTGCGAATCGCGAATTTTTACGAATATTACGAATCCTGGTCTGCTTAATCTATCAGAAGCAATCGATTCGTAACATTCGCAATAAAATTCGTAATTCGTAGATTTTGATTTAATTTTACGGACCAATGAACAGATCAGTACACTTAGCATTAATAAGTTTTCTTTTTTCCTGCCTTAGCACGATCGGTATTTATTTTATCTCGAAGGGGCTTAATATACACCCGGGAATAAAAATGTACCTCGTTATTTTTTTTAGCGGATTCATTGCTTCGTTCGTTGTTTTTTATTTTGCCTACGAACTCAGTTTGTATCGCCGCATTAAAATAATTACTGAACGCCTTAGCTTGCTTTACAGCAAAGAAAAAGAAGTGCCACAGCTTTTAGTGAACATTCCCGCAGAAAAAAAAGATCCTTTAAAAGAATTAGACGAAGAGATCATGCAACTTGAAAAAGCAAGGCAGGAAGAAATTGAGCAATTAAAAAAATTAGAAAATCACCGCAAAGAATATTTAGGAAACGTGTCGCACGAATTAAAAACGCCTGTGTTTAATATTCAAGGCTATGTTTCTACATTAATAGATGGTGGTTTGCACGATCCAAGCATTAATATGGAATATTTAAAACGTGCAGATAAAAGTGTAGATCGTATGATCACTATTATTGATGACCTTGAAACCATTTCTCAATTAGAAAGCGGTGTGCTGGAACTTGAAATGGATCGCTTTGATATTCTTGAACTGGTAAAGGATATTTTTGTTTCGCTTGAAATGCAGGCCTTCGCAAAAAAAATTACGATTGGTTTTTTAGAACCTTATAATAAACCGATAATTGTTTTTGCAGATAAATTCCGAATAAGACAAGTGCTGGTAAATTTAATTACCAACTCTTTAAAATACGGTAAGGAAAACGGTAAAACAATTATTGGTCTTTTAGAAAAAGAAGCTGAAGTTGTAATTTACGTTACTGATAATGGAATAGGAATTAAAGAAAAGCATTTACCACGTTTGTTTGAACGTTTTTACCGCGTTGATAAAGGACGCAGCCGCGAACAAGGTGGAACGGGATTAGGGCTTGCAATAGCAAAGCATATCCTTGAAGCCCACCATCAGACAATTAAAGTAAGCAGTAAAGTTGCAGAGGGAACCACCTTTTCTTTTACACTCAGGAAAGGGTAAAAATCCTGCATTTGTGAATTTTAAAGTCTCCTGATCTGTGTAATCTGCGATCCCGACAAATTTGCCGGGAGTGGCAAAAGTTGAAAAGCTAAAATTCTTCTGATTTTAACAACTGAACAAACATTTTTTCAATTCGCTTTTTTAAGATAATTTTATCTTCCTAAATAAATTAATTCTCATGAAAAAACTTTACTCATTTTTATTTCTATCAGTTGTTTGCGGAACTGTTTTTTCTCAAACAAACACCAACACTGCAATAATTCCAAAAGAAAAATGCGGAACCATGGCCAATCTGAAAGCTAATTCAGAAAACATACCGGGGTACGCAGAAAAAATTAATGCTGCAGAATTTAAAGCAAGGCAAAACGTAAATGCCGCTAATGCAAAAACAGCGCAAACAACGGTAGTTATTCCTGTTGTATTTCATGTTTTGTATCCCAATGCTTCTTCTCCGGCAAATTTGCATGATTCTGTTTTGGTAAGGCAACTTGCTATTATGAATGAGACATACAGTTTATCCAATCCTAATTTTGCTAATACCCGCGCTATTTTTGATACACTGGGTGCAAATACAGACGTGCAGTTTTGCTTTGCAGGTGTAGATCCGTTGGGAAATGCCTGTACCGGAATAGACCGCTTTCAAACAGCTACCAGTTTTTCTTTAACCGCATTAAATAACGGGGTAAAAATTCCATCCATGGGAGGCCGCGCTGCCGGGGATGCCCAACGCTATTTGAATATCTGGTGCTGCGACATGAGTTTTTTTGGAACAGCTTTTGTTTTGGGCTTTGCAACTTTTCCGGGCGGACCAGATTCTTTAGACGGGGTGGTTTTGCAATATGAGTATGTTGGAATGCAAAATAATGGAACAGTAAACAACTTAGGCAGAACCGCAGTGCATGAGGTTGGGCATTGGCTTGGTATGAGACACATTTGGGGAGATGGCCAGCAGTCAACCGTTCCCTGCGACTCTACAGATTATGTTGAGGACACACCACACGCCAATAACGCTTCTGCAACAGATTGCGACACTACAAAAAACACCTGCTCTACAGAAGATCCTTATTGGACAAGTTTGGCAATTGATCCGCCGGATATGGTTGAGAATTACATGGACTATTCTAATGATGGCTGCATGACCATGTTTACCAAAGGACAAAAAGCAAGAATGTGGAGTTTTATCAATACCCTGCGCTCAAATTTGCTTACCAACAACGTTACCTGCGCAACGGTTGGGATAGATGAATACAATCCCGTTTTCGGAGATTTTATTCATGTTTATCCTAATCCTGTAAACGGACTCTTAAACATTAATTTTTCTACCAATAGCATAGAACAGGCAAAAGTTGAGTTTTATAACGCTGCCGGCCAATTGGTAAAAGTTTTTGTTCCTTCTGATTTTCAGAATGTGGTGGAGGTAAAAGGACTTGCTTCAGGAATTTATTTCTTAAAAATATCTAATCCCAGCAATTGTGCCGTTAAGAAAATTGTTATCCAGGATTGGGATTAATTAACTGATTGTCAGTTACTCACGTTAAAAGTGGGATTTTTTTTTATTTATATATAAACAAAGGTTCTTAATAAAAAGGCAGTATTTTTTGTGAAAACAAACATACTAATAGTTAAACTTGCAGAAATTTTATTAATAAAGAAGCGAACCGATGAACCATATTCATATAACTGGAATTAAATACGTTGAGATGAACCAAAATGAGGGTTTGGATTTTAAATACAAACCCGATGTACCAAAACTGCAATTGGTTGGCTCTATTTTAATTGAAGAGACCGAAGAAGAAGAGCAAGGAGTTGTTTTTCTTACCCAAAAACAATTGAATCAGGTGCTGGTGAACAAAGAAGTTGATCTTAAACTAACTGAAGATGAGCGCTGGTATCCCGCAAAACCTTTAACCAAAGAACAGGTTAAAAAGGTTGGTCTGGTAACTTTAGAATCAGAACTCGTTGCAACTTCAGGCGAAATTAAATGCTTTGAAGTGCAGAAAGTAGTGAGTTAGTTACACGTCACACTTCGACATGGCTCAGTGTGACA
>JACMLS010000078.1 GCA_014379485.1 Bacteroidia bacterium
ATGTTGTGGTGACTCCAATGGTATTACAATCTGAAGTGTTTTCTTTTGATGCTTGTTCGGGAAAAAGACAACGATAGGTCGGGCCATCCATAAAATTAAAAACAGCCACCTGTCCTTCAAAACCTTCAATGCTACCTGAAACAAGTGGTTTATTTAAAATAACGCAGGCATCATTCAGTAAATATTTCGTTTCAAAGTTATCAGAACCGTCAACAATCACATCGTATTCTTTCAAAATACTTAAAACATTTCCTTCAAAAATTCTTTCGCCAAAAAGTTCGACCTTCACAAAAGGATTTAATTTTTCTATTTTGTTTTTTGCTGTTTGAGCTTTAGAAGAACCAATATCACTTACATCAAATAAAACCTGTCGCTGTAAATTTGTGAGAGAAACTATGTCATCATCAGCAATCCCTAACGTTCCCACACCTGCAAGACTCAAATTCTGCAACACAGCGCAACCTAATGCGCCTGCGCCAATAACAAGAATGCGCGCAGTCTTCAATTTCAATTGCGTTTCAACACCCCAACCAGGAAGTTGCAACTGCCGGGAATATCTTTGTATCTCTTCTTTTGTCAGATCCATAAACAGTTAAAAAAAATCTTTAAGACTTCAGGTTTCTTCTTATGTTCTTTAAACTCTTTGAAATATATTTTTCTTTTGTAATGAGGGCTCTTTGAATTCTGCTGGCGTATTTTATGGAATCTAAGATCTCTTTTTGTTTTTCATCAACAAGATGCTTTTGTTCCAATGCAATTTCTCTCTGCTTTTCTGCTTCCAGGCGCTGTTCCTCAGAAATTTCTTTTTCTTTTTCCAGCTGTTCTGTTCTTTCTAAAACTTTTAGTTCAAGTACTTTTTTATCTGCTTCTAATTTTTTTGTCCTTGATTTTACAAAAATTAAAACGCCGCTTACCAAAGAAAGAACGTAGAGCGAAATTGCCCACCAGGTCTGGTACCAGGGCGGCAATACTTCAAACTTAAATTCTTTGGGCTCACTCCAATAACCATTTACACTGCGGGCAGCCACTTTAAAAATGTAATTGCCCGGTGGAATGTTACGGTAATCTGCCTCCATTTTATTGGTGAGCGGTGACCAGTTTTTATCTATACCATCTAAAATAAAACGGTAACGAACGCGGTCTTCATCGGCACCAATGTGTATGCCGGTAAAATGAAAAGTAAGATGGTTTTGATCTGAAGGAAGTTTTAAATCTGTTGGCAGGTGATATATGTTTTCTTCAACACCAGAATATGAAATATTATTTTTTGCAAAATAAGAAGTATCTGCAGGCAGCTTAGATTTTAAATAAAATGTGTCTTGTGCCGATGACCAGATTGTATCCTGCTCAGGCAAATTAATTCCGGAAACAATTCTATTTACCGTAAACCAATCTTCTTTTTTTTCCTGTACATCAATGCTTGTAATGTAGGTAAAGGGAGATGCTGTATCTATTTTTATGTAAGGATCAAATTCTAAAAGCGCATCGCCACTGCCTGCATACATTTTACCGGCTTTTGTAATCAGCATAGCCCGCTCATTAAAATCCATGTACTTCAATCCTTCCCGCTTATCAAAATTTTTCTGCACAATATAATCATCGCCACGTTTTATCATTTTACATAAGCCTTTTCCGGTTCCAAGCCATATATTTCCAACAGAGTCTTCAAGCAGACTTAATACCTGATCATTCGGCAACCCCTGCGCTGTGGTATAGTTACTAAGGCTTTGGTTTTTAGCGTCCAATATATTCAAGCCACCTCCATTAGTTCCGATCAGCAATTCCCCTTCACGGCTTTCAAGTAAACAGAATATGTTATTGTTGCTCAGCCCCTGCGCTGTGGTGTAGTTACTAAGGCTTTGGTTTTTTTCATCCAATATATTCAAGCCACCTCTATTAGTTCCTATCAGCAATTTCCCATCGCGGCTTTCAAGTAAACTTAATACGTAATTGTTGCTCAGCCCCTGCGCTGTGGTATACTTACTAATGCTTTGGTTTTTAGAACCTGTTTCGGGCGAAGTCGAGAAATCCAATATATTCAAGCCACCTCCGTTAGTTCCGATCAGCAATTTCCCTTCACGACTTTCAAGTAAACTTATTACGTTATTGTTGCTCAGCCCCTGCGCTTTGGTATAATTACTTAGGCTTTGGTTTTTATCATCCAATATATTTAAACCACCTCTATTGGTTCCGATCAGCAATTTCCCTTCACGGCTTTCAAGTATACTGTATACTGAATTGTTGGTCAGCCCCTGCGCTGCACTATAGTTACTAAGGCTTTGGTTTTTAGAACCTGTTTCGAGCGACGTCGAGAAATCCAATATATTCAAGCCAGCTCCATCAGTTCCGATCAGTAATTTCCCGTCACGGCTTTCAAATAAACTTCTAACGTAATTGTCGCTCAGACCCTGCGCTGTACTATAGTTATTAAGGCTTTGGTTTTTAGTATCCAATATATTCAAGCCACCTCCTAAAGTTCCGATTAGTAATTTCCCTTCATGACTTTCAAGTAAACCTCTAACGTAATTGTCGCTCAGCCCCTGCGCTGTACTATAGTTAACAAGGCTTTGGTTTTTATCATCCAATATATTCAAGCCACCACCTAAAGTTCCAATTAGCAATTTCCCTTCACTGCTTTCAAATAAACTTAATACTACATTGTTGCTCAGCCCCTGCTCTGTGGTATAGTTACTAAGGTTTTGGTTTTTATTATCTAATATATCCAAGCCACCTCCCGAAGTTCCGATCAGCAATTTCCCATCAAGGCTTTCAAGTAAACTGAACACAAAATTGTTGCTCAGCCCCTGCGCTTTGGTATAGTTACTAAGGCTTTGGTTTTTATAATCCAATACATTCAAGCCACCTCCATTAGTTCCAATCAGCAATTTCCCTTCACCGCTTTCAAGTATACTGAATACGTAATTGTTACTTAGCCCTTGCGCTGTGCTATACTTACTAAGGCTTTGGTTTTTATCATCCAATATATTCAAGCCTCCTCCATTAGTTCCAATCAGCAATTTCCCCTCTCTGCTTTCAAGTAAACTTACTATGTTATTGTTGCTCAGCCCCTGCGCTGTGCTATAGTTACTAAGGCTTTGGTTTTTATCATCCAATATATTCAAGCCTCCTCCTTCAGTTCCAATTAGCAATTTCCCTTCACGGCTTGCAAGTAAACTGAATATGTTATTGTTGCCCAGTCCCTGCGCTGTGGTAAAAATGCTCCATTGATGTCCGTCAAATTTACAAAGGCCACCATCTGTACCAAGCCATAAATTTCCGCCTTTATCATAACACATACATTGCACAACAGTGGCAACCAAACCCTGGCTTTGGCTATAAAATTTTAAATTGGTAATTGCATTGTCTGCCGTTTGGGCAGGCAGGCAAACAACCAGCTCCGGTGTGCCTAATAAAACTGTTTTTGGTTTACACTTGATTGTTTTTACATCGTGTATTTTTACAATGATTGGTTCTCCAAGCGCAGTAATTTTTGGTGCACCCAGTTTTGTAATACCGTTAATAAATTGTGTGGTTGTGGCTTTGCCCAGTTTAATTTGTTTTGGTGGATCTATTGAGTCTGGCCTATCTTTTCCTAAAGAAATAGTTAGCGGTACACATTTTACTATTTTAGGTTTACCAAGCTTTATTTTTTTTGGCGGCAAAAATTCTTTTTCGTCTTTTGGAAAAGGAATGTTGTTGGGAGAGTTGGTGCAAGAAGAGAAAATAATTATAAATGCCCCAATGGCAATTGGAAAATAAATGATAAATGATTTTATTTTGATTTTAAAAAAAAATTGCTTTTGTCTCAGGCTTTTCATAAAAATAAATCAATTTCAATAGAGTAGATAAATTGTGGTAAAAAAATATACTCCTCAGGACTTGTGGAAAGCCAACCCTTTATCCCAATTTTTCCACACTGTTTCATATCCCAAAGCCGAAATAACTTTTTTCATTTCTTCCGGACTTCTTTCATCAGAAATTTCAAACTGCTCAAGGCTTTCATCTGGTTTATCATAACCACCCGGATTTGTTTTTGCGCCTGCAGAAAGATTTGTAATACCAAGCGGAATTAATTTTTCGCGAAAGCCTTCTGCTTCTCTTGTTGAAAGCGTTAATTCAATTTCTCCGTCAAACAAACGCAAAGCACAAATCAGTTGCACAAATTCTTTATCGTTCATTAAATATTGTGTGTCATCCACTCCTTCTGCCGGACGAATTCTCGGAAGAGAAATACTGTATTGTGTTTTCCAGTAATTTTTTTGAAGATAGCGCAAATGCAATGCAAGGAAAAAAACTTCTGTTCTCCAGTCTTCCAAACCAAGCAATGCGCCAATACCAATTTTATGAATGCCCGCTTTACCTAAACGATCAGGCGTTTGCAAACGATAATCAAAATTCGATTTTTTTCCTTTAGTGTGATACTGCTTATAAACGTTTCTGTTATACGTTTCCTGGTAAACCAATACCGCATCACAACCCGCTTCAATTAATTTCTCATATTCATCCTGCTCAAAAGGCTGAACTTCTATGGAGAGATTTGAAAAATGAGGTTTTATTTTTTTTATTGAATTTAAAATATAATTAAAATCAGAATGAATGCGGTCTTCACCGGTCAGCACAAGTATGTGATCAAAACCAAGTTCTTTGATCAGTTCAATTTCTTTTTCAATTTCTTTTTCTGAAAGTGTTTTTCGTGGAATTTTATTTCCAAGACTAAATCCGCAATACGTACAAATATTCTGGCATTCATTGCTCAGATACATTGGAATGAACATCTGAATTGTTTTTCCGAAACGTTTTACTGTTGCAGCATGACTTTGCTGAGCCATTTCCTCAATAAAAAAAGAAGCAGCCGGAGAAACAAGCGCCATAAAATCTTCAATACTTCTGTTTTGAGAAGATAAAGCATTGATCACATCAGTTGTTGTTTTTAACTGAATGCGTTCGCGGATATTCTCCCACTCGTATTGATTTAATATGTCAGAAAAAGTTTTCAATTTCTTGTTCGATAGTGTTTATTAATTTATTGTCAGTACTAAAATTTGCGTTATGGAAATAAAGAAAATCTTCAGCTCCACTAAATAGTTCCAACACTTCTTCTCTTTTGATCATGGTTTCAGATTCGTTCAAAAATGTTTTGAAAGATGAAAACTTCCAATCTTCATACTTTTTACTCAAACCATCTTTAATCGGATTGAAATGAATATAAGCAATAAGGTTTTTCAAATACTCAGTAGTTTCTACCGGTTTACGTTTAAATTTTGATTGAAATAAACTACCATGCCTACCGTAATGACTATTAATACTTTTTGCGTAAGAAGTGAAAAAGTTTTTGAATCCCTTTTCAATGTCCGTCAGCGGGCGGTAAGCATAACCGTGGGAACTAACTGTCGGTATAGCTTCCGGCATTTCAACTTCGGATTCTTTTTCCCGAACCTTAACAAGAAAATGAAAATGAGTTGGCATAAGACAATATGCTAAAGTATCAACATTTGAAGCATTGTATTCAACATATTTACTTAAAAAGTAAAAATAATTTTTTTCCTCTTTAAATAACTTTTCTTTGTTATTGCTTCTATTAAACACGTGATAGTATTTTCCTTCTTCCATGGTGCGTTGGCAGACGTCGGAGGTCTTCGCTTTCAGTTTGTTTTTCGGGTTGGGCAGACCTCCGACGTCTGCGCCCGGGTTTGCGAAAGCGCTCACTCCAGGAAAGCTGTCAGCGGACTACTCGCAACTGCGTGCACACTTAATTTTGCGGGGCGCGACAGATACGCCGTCCTTCCTGCTTCTACTGCTTTTTTAAACGCAATGCCCATTGCAACAGGATCTCCTGCTGCGGCAATTGCTGTGTTAACGAGTACCGCATCTGCACCCAGTTCCATTGCTTCGGCTGCGTGAGAAGGTAAGCCTAATCCCGCATCAACAATTACAGGAACCTTGCTTTGCTCAATAATAATTTCTAAAAAATCTTTTGTCTTTACTCCTTTGTTGCTTCCTATCGGAGAACCAAGCGGCATTACTGCAGCAACACCCACATCCTCTAAACGTTTACACAAAACCGGGTCTGCGTGAATGTAGGGAAGAACTATAAATCCTTGCTTTACCAATTCTTCCGCAGCCAATAAAGTTTCAATCGGATCTGGCATTAAATATTTCTGGTCAGGATGAATTTCAAGCTTAAGCCAATTGGTTTGTAATGCTTCGCGCGCAAGATTAGCGGCAAATACTGCTTCTTTTGCAGTGCGTACACCCGAAGTATTAGGAAGCAAATTAAACTGCTCGTGATTTAAAAAATCAATGATATTTTCAGTTTCTTTTTTTGTGTCGATTCTTTTTAACGCAACCGTTACCAATTCAGATCCGGAAGCAAGCAAAGCATCTCGCATCAGTTGAAGTGAACCGAATTTTCCTGTTCCCGTAAATAAACGCGAAGAAAATTCTTTGCCTGAAATTATTAATTTATCTGTTTTCATTTTGCTTCTTTTTTGAAACACATAGAAAAAATAAACTATGCGTTCTATGTTTCTATGTGTTTATTTTTTGTGCGTTCATTCTTAAATTAAATTCTTCAACAATTTCTTTTTTATTGGCAGCATTACTGATAACTCCTGAAACTGCCACCCCGTAAATTCCTGTTCCCAAAATCGCTTCAACATCTGCAGGTAAAATTCCTCCAATTGCATAAATGGGCGGAAAATAAATGTTGGCGGGAATTATTTCAGAAAGAATTTTTTTATATCCTTCAATTCCTAAAACCGGACTTAATTTTTCTTTTGTTGAGGTAAAACGAAAGGGACCGAGGCCGATGTATTTTACGTTTGACAAAGCGAGGCTTCTGACATCTTCAACTGTATTTGCGGTTCCACCTAAAATAAAATCTCTTTGTCCGATTATTTTTTTCGCTTCTCTTATCTCTGTATCCTCTTTTCCCAAATGAACTCCATCTGCATTAATTTCAAGTGCAATTTCCAGGTGATCGTTAATAATGCAAACCGAATTAAATTTTCTGCAAACGCTCAGAATTTCCTGCGCAATGATCTTTGTTTCGCCAGCAGCTTTATTTTTGATGCGTGCCTGCACCCATTTCACACCTGCCACACAAGCCTCATGTGCCAGCGCCGGCGAATCTGTTATATATTGCAATTTAGAAAAACTCATTTCTTTTTTTCTTATACTTATAACTTACTCCTTATACTTACCACAAACATTAAAAATGATATCCGTTCAGCGTCGGATTACTCTTTAAAAATTTTCCAATGTAAATTTTAGCATTTGAAATCGCTGTCTTTAAATTTACTCCCTTTGCAAGATTGGCTGTAATGGCCGATGACAATACGCAACCGCTTCCGTGTTTTTCTCCATCAGGAATTCTTTTTGCTGTATAAATTTTTACTAATTTCCCTTTTTCAAAAAGCAGGTCTTCAGAAAAATTTCCACTTCCATGACCGCCTTTAACTAAGTAAGCGCATTTGTCAGAAAGATTTC
>JACMLS010000727.1 GCA_014379485.1 Bacteroidia bacterium
CGCTCGGGCGCGCACAAACCCGTTCGGCCACCCCGCGCTCCACCATCCATCCAGGGGAACTTTGGGGTTCCGATGCAGCGAATTCCTCCGCCAGCGGCCCTTCCGGCGGGCAGTCTGCTACCGGCTCACAAACCGGGAATTTTGTCCGGTCTTTCAACCAGGATAAAACTGGTATCAATAACAGCTTTTTTATCAAATTTGGGTTTAACAAAACCTCTTGTGTGCGTGTACTTTTTGTATTTATCAATATCAAAAACAAATGTAACCTGGTGATATGTATTAACTTTTTCGCCCTGTTTTTCTCCGGGCAACCACTCAAGCATTCTGAATAAACGCAGGGCTTCATTGTCAAGTTCCGCTCCGGCGCTTTCTGTTATTGAGGGTTTTATTCCTTTGCCGGTAGCAAGTACTATAAATTTTATTTTTACAGTTCCTTCTTTTTTTTCCTTCAATGCCTTATCGGGATAAATTATATGAGCCTCAAAAAAACGCTGAAACTCAATTTTGCCACCCACATTATCAGGCAAACGGTCAAGATTATCCTTAAGCATAAAGTCATCGCCCTGCGAAAAACAAAGGCTGCTGATCAATAAGGAAAAAATAAAAACTACTTTTTTCATCTAAAAAAATTTAAAAGCCCGGTTTGTTTTTTTGTCACACTGAGCCCTGTCGAAGTGGGGCAAAAAAAATCCCCCGGTTAAAGCGGGGGATCAAATTTAACTAATCCATCAATTCAATGGTAAGGTAATTGGCCTTTTTATAAAAAATTACTTTTATTTTATCGTAAGGAACTAAGGCCGTGTAAAGCGAACCTTCAATAAGTAACGATTTTTCGTTATAAGTGATCTTGCAGGTTTTAGGATCTAATTTTTCTGCTTTTTCAAGCCAGCCTTCTTTTGTACCGTCGTGCTCACGTGTACGGATAAGGAAAACATCTTTTATTTCCTGAAAATTTACACCTTTAATTAAACCTTCTACTTCTGGTTTTGAAAGTTGCGCGTTCATTGTAATGGAAGCCATTAAAATTGACGCTAAAAAAAATAGTTTTTTCATAAATTGGGGTTTGGTTGTATCAAAAATACAAAAAATATGCCAATCATTAAAAAAGGCTCAATCCGGTTAACTTAAACCATTGTTAGCCGTCCCGATAAATTATCGGGACAAATTTTTGCGAATAATTATCTGAGTAAAAACAAAACCAGATTTTCCCACAAACATCAGGTACAGATTGGCGAAAATTTGTCTCGTCTGTAGGACGAGACGGACAAAATAGGCGGACAATTTTAGTGTCCGTTGTAAAAAACAGGATCGCCCTGTAAGGTGGTCATAAATGCCTGGAACTCGTTTACCATTTTTTGCTCTTCAGGCGTTACCGGAGGATAAATGTGTGCCACTTCCTGTACCACTTTAATAAAATGTGTTTTCATTTTAGGACTCAGGTAATGCGAGTTTAATTTAAACTCGTGTTTGGCGCCATCAAAAGCTTGTTGTACACTTACATGGTCCTTTTCAAATACCTTAAAAACAATTTCTGCGTAATCAATCGGGGGATGTTCAGGGCTAAACTCATAAGTAAGAATTTCATGAAGCTTGTCTTTTTCTGTTTTTTGAATTTTTCCATCTACAGATGAAAGGGCGTAGATCATTTCGCCCAGGGCGTAATAAAGGTTTTCTCTTGGTGACATGTTCAGTTGTTTTTTTGATTAATACTCAAAACAGGAATATCTGAATGAAAAGCTAATTGTTTGGTAAGGCTTTTGTGAAAAATATTTTTAAAGAATCCATAATCTTTATGAATTACGGCGAGCCAGTCGCTTTTATTTATTCTTAAATGAATATTTATTGCTTCAGCAGCGTCTTCATGGTAAGGCTGAAAAACAGAGTGCTCAACATTTGCAAGCTCGCGCAATAATTTTTTCTCATTTATTTTTCTTTCTTCTCTTGGAAAAGTGAATGCATCTTTTACGTTTACTATTTCTGCTTTTGCGCCAAAAAGCATGCAATAATAGTTTAGTGTTTTAGAAACTGTTGGCACATCAATTTCCATTAGATCTGTTGCGAGCGAAATTTGCTTTATGCGTTTGTAAACTGCTTTTGGCGGAATGATGAGCACATCAGTTTGAACGTGTTTTGCAACTGACAGTGCATTACTGCCGGCAAAAAATTCTTTTATTTCTCCTCCGCCTGTTAAGCCCATTATAATAAGATGTACATGTTTTTTTGAACAGAAGTCAGTTATCTCATCGTTTATTAATCCCGGAAAAACATGCCCGCTGATTTTAATTTCGTTTTCTGTTTCACTTTTAAGTTTGCTCACAAGTTTTTCCATTTTTAAATTTTCTGAATGTTCAATTTCAGCAAAATTTACAACGGCAACCGGCCCGTCATACGTAGGAAGCGGAATGTGAAAGACATGAAACAAAATTACTTCTGTTTGCTGCCCGTTTGGCTGATTGGTTTCTTCTTTAGCCAGGTGCAAAGCGTAGTTAACTGCGTTTTGCGCAACGGCAGAATAATCTGTAGGCACTAAAATAGTTCTCATGTTTTATTCGCAGTAGCCATGCGGAGGCGGTCTTATTTTCTATTTAAAAATTAATTGGTCAAGGCTGAATTTTCCCCATTGGGCCGGTATAACGAGTAATGCTATTAAAAGAATGAATCTTGGAAAAACATGTTTCATATCCCACATAGGTTTCATAAAAGAGAAGGCAAAAACAACCAGTATAATATCAAGCCCCAGCAGTACCAAAGCCCAGGTTTTAAAAAGGCCAAGAATGAGGAGTAATCCGCAAAAGAATTCAACAAAGCTTGAGTAAATGGCAATCATCCACACAAAAAAATCGGGAACGTGGTGTGATTCTGCATCGTAATGAAAAGTTTTTACTACCTCTTTCAGTCCTAAACGAAATAATTTATCGTAGCCCTGAAAAAAGAAAAGCAAACCCGCAACGCAACGCAGAAACAGATCGGCAGCTATAAAATTATACTCTTCCATTGTATTCTGTTATTTTTTTTCGTTTTCAAAAATTGAAACTAAAGACGGAAACAAAATATTTTCTTCCAGGTAA
>JACMLS010000728.1 GCA_014379485.1 Bacteroidia bacterium
ACTCTAAAAACCCCGCGGCGCAACAGAAAAAATGAAATTCGGTTCACAAACATTTGCAAATTTGTCTCTTGCCTTTGTGTTGGTGTTCAGTCTTTGTACCCTTTACTTTTTTAAATGGAACGGAACTTCTGAAAATTTCAGAGCTGTTAATGGAGACGGAAGAGATTATTATTCTTTTTTAGTTGCTGCTTTTATTGATCATGATCTGAGTAAACCGCAGCCTGAACTTTCTCAATCAGTAGAAACTCCCACCGGAAATGTAAACACGCATACAATTGGCGTTTCGCTTTTACTGCTTCCGTTTTTTCTTATCGGAATGCTGAGTGCAAAAATGTTTGGTTTTTCGATTAATGGTTTGAGCGAACCTTTCCAGATAAGCGTAAGTATTGGCGCATTATTCTATTGTTTACTTGGGTTGATCTTTTTACGAAAACTATTAATCAAAAATAATTTTGCAGACAAAACAATTGCAGCAATTCTTCTTTTTGTTTTTGCCGGAACCAATCTTTTGTTTTACACGCTTGGAGAATCCTCCATGTCACACGTATATTCATTTTTCCTTGTTACCTGCTTTCTATATAGCTCAAACATGTTTTTTGAATCGGGTCAAAGAAATTATTTTTTTAAAATGACTTTTTTATTGTCACTTATTATTCTCGTACGGCCTGTTAATTCTATCATCGTTTTATTTCTGCCTTTCTTTTGTAATTCGTTCAGCGAGTTTTTCGCAAAACTTAAAAGCGTTTTTTTATCGGTTAAAACACTACTTCCTTCTTTATTGATTTTAATAACTGTACTGTCTTTGCAAAGTTTACTTTGGTATAAGCAAAACGGAAAAATTTTGCAGGATACGTACAAAGGCAACGGGTTTTATTTTACTAACCCTTCTCCTATAAAAATGTTATTCGGATTCGATTCCGGTTTGTTCATTTACTCTCCGCTGTGTTTGTTACTGCTCGTTGGATTAATTTATGTTTTTAAGCAATCGCACTTTAAATTTTTTGTGTCAGCTTTTTTTATTTTGTTTACGGTTTATTTATTTTCTTCTTACTGGGCTTATAATTATTACGACAGTTTTGGTATGAGGCCTTTTGTAGATTTCTTTGCCGTGTTTGCAATTGCAGGTGCATTCCTTTTACGAGATTCCGGTAAACGCATCCTGAAACCTGTTTTGTATTCCTTGTTCTCATTGTCAACAATACTAAGTTTAATCTATTCTTACCAGGCGCAAAAAGGAATTTTTACAATGACCGGCATGAATTCAGAAAAATTCAGCTACGTTTTTTTAAAGACCGGAAAAGAATACGAAGGTTGCCTTGGTGGAAGCAGTGATATTAAACCTTATTCCCTAAAAGACCAGGCATCTTTTTATAATTACGAAAATCTTTTTTCAGATTCCACTTCATCTAAAAAAGGTTACTTTGAATTTAATAAAACTGAATGGGGCCCAGGATATTATCTTGACAAGCTCGGCTTCAATTCAAAACTTTTGTACACCAAAATAAAATTCAAAAGACAGGAAGTTAAACCAAATTCTTCGTTTAACGGCTTGCTTGTTTGCTCTGTTGAGTCAAAAACAAAAGAACCCAAATGCTATCAAACATACCGGATGAACGAAACTCCTTCTGCCTCCTGTTGTGAGTGGAAAGAATATGAATATGCAGTTACTATGGCCGGTAATTTTATTGCCGACGATAAGGTCAATATTTTTTTTTGGAATAAAGAAAAAACAGATTTTAATGTAGACGATCTTAAAATAGAAATTTATAAAGAATAAAAATTAATCAAATACAAAATGATACAGATAAAAAACCTGCACGCGAGCATAGACGGAAAAGAAATTCTGCGTGGAATAAATTTGATTGTTAAGCCAGGCGAAGTGCATGCTATTATGGGGCCAAACGGTTCTGGTAAAAGTACACTTGCCTCTGTGCTTGCCGGAAGAGAAGACTACGAGGTTACAGAGGGAGAAGTGAGGTTTAACGAAAAGAATTTACTGGAGCTGGCTCCTGAAGACCGCGCCCGCGAAGGAATTTTTCTTGCTTTTCAATATCCGGTAGAAATTCCGGGGGTGAGCAATATCAATTTTTTAAAGACAGCAATTAACGAAATTCGTGCCTACCATGGTAAAGGAGTAATTGAACCAAAGGAATTTCTTGCTCTTGTAAAAGAGAAACAAAAATTAGTTGAATTAGACGGAAAACTTGCAAACAGAAGTGTTAACGAAGGGTTTTCTGGCGGAGAAAAAAAACGCAACGAAATTTTTCAAATGGCTATGCTCAATCCTAAACTTGCAATTCTTGATGAAACAGATTCAGGTTTGGATATTGATGCTTTGCGGATTGTTGCAAACGGCGTGAATCAACTCAAAACAAAAGAGAATGCGTTTATTGTCATTACACATTATCAACGTTTGCTGGATTATATTGTACCTGATTTCGTGCACATTTTGTATAAAGGAAGAATTGTAAAATCCGGCGGAAAAGAATTAGCATTAGAGTTGGAAGAACACGGGTATGATGAGATTAAGCGTAAGTATGCTGTTGAGGAAGTTTAATTAAGAGAATAAGGAGACAGTATAAACATAAGGGGTAGTATAAAGTTTAAGAAGAAATAATTTTTATGTCAGCTATAATACAAGAAAATATAACACAAAAATTTTTGGCAGAATTGTCTTCGGCTTCTCCAAAGGCAGAGTTTACTCCTTTTGAGAGAATTGCTTCTGCTTTAAAATTTTTAGAAGAAAACGGAATTCCGAACAACAAACACGAAGATTACAAATATTGTAATGTGGAAAGTATTATCCGCAAAGAATTCAAATCGCTTGGTAATTCATTTTCTCCTATAAAAAAAGAGCAACTGCAAAAATTCCGTACAGATAAAAACGGAATCTACTTTTTTATTGCGAACGGTAAAATTGACGAAGAAAGCTCTGACCTCGCAAATTTACCTGCCGGCTTGTCTGTTTCATCATTAACAAAAGCTGCTTCAGAAAATAAAGAAATTTTCACAAGGCACTTTGGCGCATACGCAAATGAAAACAAAGACGCCTTTATTGCTCTTAATACAGCTTTTTGCGGCGATGGAATTTTTATTCACAGCAAAAAAAATTCGCTGATCGAAAAAACAATTCACCTTGTTTATATAGACAGTGCAAAAGAAAATGTTTCGGTTAATTTCAGAAAACTTTTTGTTGCAGAAGAAAACTCGCAGGTTAAAATTTCTGAGACGTTTGAAACATCAGAGCTTCCGGGAAAACTATTCAGCAACCAACTTTCTGAGTTTTACATAGGAGAAAACTGCATTGTTGATGCGACTATCTTACAAGCTGGTTGCGAAAATTTTTACGGTGTAAATTCAACGCAGGTTTTTCAGGAAAAGAAGAGTAATTTTTCTATTCACACATTTACATTTGGCGGGTCGCTTGTAAGAAACAATTTAAACATAGTGGTTGGAGGAGAATTTGCCGAA
>JACMLS010000729.1 GCA_014379485.1 Bacteroidia bacterium
CAGCTTTCAGTAATTTGTTTTGGCGCGCAAATGCCTGCAACGAATCTCCTTTTTCAATTGAGCGTTTGTAAGCGGCCAGTAAAAGATAGGGCGATGAGTTTTCATCTACCACGGCTTCTATTTGAATGCGCAAACGGGCAATGCGTGTTTTTTTCAAAAGATAATCCATAGAGTCAACAGTTCTTTTATCACGCAGCAAAAGTTTTATTTTTTCGTGGCTCAGTTTTTTCATCCAGGCAAATTTCCCGAATTCGAGCTGGTTCATAAAATCTTCCCAGTTCTCTTTACTTTCTATTTCTGTTCCGGCTTTAAACCCGGTTACGGTTTGTACCAGCTTATCAATTTCTGTTGCGCGTGTTTTTTGAAGTTTAAGATTTACTTCTGTGCTTCCTTCAACAGAACTAAAAGTTTTTATTGAAATTTGTTTTACAAAGGGTTTGTAGATTTTTAAGCGCGTAACAATTTCATCAGAAGTTTTTGCATCCATTTTTGTTTTTCCACGTTCAAACGGAATTAAAAAATCCAAATACCCTTTAAAAGTATCAGGCTCAACCTCAAGCCTCGGGTTTTGAAACCACTTAGGAAAAAGCGGCAACAGTTTTAAATTATCTCCTCCAACAAGAACAGACCATGAATAACTGCAGCCATGGCCTTCTTTTATTATTCCGTGGTTAACATCAAATTTATATTTTTTAATTTTTGGAGGAATGGCGCAGATAGGCGCATAAAAATTATTTCCTTTAGCCCTGTTCAATTTAAAAAGATCTTTAAATAGAATTGGTTTCAACATTGTTCCGTCATAAAGTTCTGAGCCGTGCAACAAATTGTTATTGGCGCACACAAATTGTTCGCGTATAACAAGATCAACATAATAAGCATCGCCGGGTTTATTAAAAAAATCTTTTAATGCTCTTAGATTTTCTGACTGAAGATAAACGCTGTCTGAACTTCTTACCAATATCATGGCAGCGGTTGCAGCACCTGCAGCTTTTGTACTCATGCAATCGCAAACTTTTTTATCAGGCGTTTTTATTCCGTAAGCATCAATCGGACTTTCTAATCCGGGTTTAGGAACGAATGGAAGTGCAGAAAAAACCTGTGCGCAATACAATACATTACTATCAGGCATAAAATAGAATCCAAGCCCGCCGGCATCGTAACCGGGCTCTATCATATTTTTGTAATGACCCGGAGAATTTTTCCAGCCAAGAAACAAAGCTTCTGCGGCCTCTTCAATTGTTGTGGCGGTTACAGGGTTTTTACTGTACTTAACTTTCATTGGAGTTTTAAGAAGGATCTTAATGCAATTTTCGCCAACCCTGTCATGCGTGCCTTTGTAAAACATAACGCGCAGTTGAGGCGTTGCTTTGTCTTTTGCCAACTGATCGTGCGTTACAATATGATTTGCGCCCATGTAAGCGCTTTGATCGTTGGCAGCAAGTTTTAATGTTGCATCTGTAACAAGCGTGCCTGCATTTTTTTCTTTGCGTAAATCGTTCAACTTATTGTAAAAGATCTGCTCAATGGCCGGATAATCAATTTTACTGAGATCAATTTCTTTTTTACCGGCAGCAGGAGTCTGAGCAAAGACCAAAAGGCAAAAGAGCTGGGAGAAAATAAGTGTAAAGATCTTTTTCATACGCCTGTTTATGATCTATAACGCAAAAGGTCAACAAAAGAACAAAAAAAATGAGGTTAAATACAATATATGTTTTGCGGCAAGGGGCCGGAGGCCCGGTGAATATCTCTTCGCGGGACGCTCAGAGAGCTGGCACTTGTACCGCTCATAAAGCAATACCACCGTGTTTAAACTCTTCGTTCTTTCCGCTGATTTTTCCCGTTACATTTACTTTAGAAGCAAAAATAAAATGCCAGCAAAAAAAGCAAAAACAGATTCGCCAAAAAATAGTGATTTATATACAAAGCTGATGGAATCTGTATCGGGAATTGAAGTTAAAGGAGCAACAATGCCTTATACCTCCTTAAACGGAAATATGTTTTCTTTTCTTAAAGACGGAGTTGTTGCATTGCGCTTGCCTGAAAAAGAAAGAGGGCAATTTATTAAAAAGTATAAATCAAATTTGTTTGAAACGTATGGAACTTTAATGAAAGAATACGTTGCTGTTTCAGAAGTTCATCTTAAGAAAACGAAAGACCTGAAGCCTTATGTTATTCTAAGTTATGAATACGCAAAAACGTTGAAAGCTAAAGCAACAAAGAAAAAATAGTTTCTGAAATCCTAAAAATAATTTTATGAAAAACGCACTTTTGATTTTACTGATCTCAATAAGCACCTTTATTGCAAAATCGCAAACAACAACTAAAAATTCTATGGATTTTTGGGTAGGAACCTGGGATGCTTACTGGAGCGATTCGCTTAAAGGTACAAATACCATTACTAAAATTTTAAAAAGTAATGTGGTTGAAGAAAATTTTGTTTTTAACGATAAGAGTTTTATTGGAAGGAGCTGGAGTGTTTACGATTCAAGTTCTAAAACATGGAACCAGACCTGGGTAGATGATGCCGGCGCTTACCTGTTATTTGCGGGTGGGGCAGAAGGTGATAAAGTTATTTTGAATCAGACCAACGAAAAAATAAACAGGGGCAAAGCAACATCTATGCGCATGGTGTTTTATAACATTGCAAAAGATAGTTTTGATTGGGACTGGCAAAGTTCTAAGGATGAAATAAACTGGAAGTCTGAATGGCTCATTCATTACAAACGCAAGAAAGCAAAATAACCCCGTTTCCTTCGGAAGAGAAAACGGGGCCTGTGTTGGGTGGTTTGATTTGTTTATTTCCTCGCCAACTATTTTTTATTTTAATACGCTATCCCAAAAGAAAGGCTTGTTCTGAATAGAAACCATGGAACTCTTACGCCCATGCTGATTCTTTCTTTCTCAACTGTTCTCGCCTTATCGAGGAATTTTATTCCTAAAGTGGTTTTTTGTACGTCTTCGTCATAATTCCTGAAATCGAAATTAGCAGATGTGTTAGTTGCTTCTATTTCGCCACTTACTTTCATGCTTCCCAGGCCAATTCCAAAAATAGTCCAATCTACATTCACAATGTTTTTTATAAGTCCGGAGATTCCAATTTCAAAACCGCCGCCCAATGTGCTTACTTTTATAACTTCAGAAAGATCGGCTTTATAAAGTACGCCGGCATCGTCATGAAATTCAGCCGGAAAAGACTTGGCTGTAAGTTTGTAGGTATTTGCGTAAGTGTAAGGGCCAAAATAAAAGCCATGCAGTCCGCCTTTCTTTTTACCATAGATCCTGAATTCTGTAATGTTTCCGATACAGCTTAGTTTGGAACTGCTAAAGGGATTGTAAGTTTGATCGCCATGAGTAAAAGCATTCAGGAAACTTCCAAGAAATCTGTGCGGCGGACTGGCCTTAACAGTTGTTACCGTGCTGAATCTCTTTCCGATAACACGCTCTTGTGTAGTAAGAATCGTTTTAAAAAACGGCGAGGGAAAAACACAACTTTTGCTCACATTTTTTTTTGCAAAGAGGTTAGGGATTTCGATCTTTTTTTTAGCCTTTTCAAGTTCCTTTTCTTTTTCTTTCTCAATTTCTTTTTCTTGCTATAAAATAAGAGTTCCGCATGAGATAAGATGCAGTGCTAAAAAATATTTTTTGTGGTTCATAGGGAGGAGATTGGTTGTGCATACAAAATTCAGAAAATGAAAACGGCTGCACATCACCCTATAGGGGGAAATTAAAAACTACCCCATTTGGGGGATTTTTTATGTTTTGACCTGATTGATTCCGGTAGAGGAGCCAAACACCTTATGAAATAAGTTTATTATCAAAAGCAAAACGGGTAAGTTCTACTTTGTTTTTAAGTGAGAGTTTGCTTAAGATATTTTTGCGATGTGTGATAATTGTTTGCGGACTCAGAAAAACTTTTTCGGCAATTTCTTTATCTGTTAAGCCTTGCGCAATAAGAATAAGTATTTCTTTTTCGCGTTTCGTTAAGATGTCAACCGGATTGTTTTGCGAAGAAGACCGGTCAGAAAAATTATTCATTAACTGTGCGGTTACTTCTGCGCTGAAATATTTTTCTCCTGCAGCCACTTTATTTATTACGCGAATCAATTCTTCTTTATCAACTGTTTTAAGAATATATCCGGAAGCGCCCGCCTCAAGCATTTTTTTTATGTAAATGCTCTCGTTCATCATTGTAAGCGCAATGATTTTTATTTCCGGAAAATTTTTGTGAATTTCTTTTGTTGCATCA
>JACMLS010000730.1 GCA_014379485.1 Bacteroidia bacterium
AACACAAATACCTGAAACCGTTTTTTTTTCTGCTTTGTATTTTCTTGGAAAGAGATTTGCGTAAAAAACCGTTTTTCCATTTTCATTTTGTTCTTCAAAAACATTTCTGGCAATTCCGTTTGCCGGAATTTCAAAAGCTATAGGATCATTGCCGTTGTAATTGCTGTAGGTTTTTTCTGTAACCCAGTTTTCGCTTTTATTTTCAAATTTTAGAGGAATTCCATTTTCGTCAATTTGTTGTGGGCTTGCTGTTTGGTTCAGCACTTCTGCATGAAAAGAAAATTCTTCTAACTTGTTTTCAAATTGAAGCGGCTGAAAATACACATACGATTTTCCGGTCGCAATTAATTCCTGTTCAAAACCAACTATTACGCGTTTGCATCCTTTGGCAGGAATTGGGTAGACCCTTGCTTTAAAATTATTTCCAGCGGTCCATTCCAACAGGGCCGGATCTACTTTTTTTCTTATTACAGATTCGTATGTCTGCCTTCCTTTCGCTTTTTCTACCACACTGCTCTCTCTCAGTTTTCCGTCCATATCTAATGCGAAATAAGAAATGCTTTGCCCTTCTCCCAACGGAAAACAAAATTGTCCGTCTAAAATTCTGTCAAGCTCATTGCAATAGGTAATATCTAATGTGGTAGTAGCAATATTTCCGGTCACTTTAATATCCATTTTTACACGGCTCATGCGCAAAGGCACCGTTGCATCCTCTCTTTCATTTTTTGGAACTAATATGGTAGGAAATTTTGTTGAGCTTGCAGGTAAAACAAGATCTTTATTTTCTCTTAAGAGTTTTGAAAGAATTTTTGCAGCAGAAACCGAAGGTGCCGGTTCTTTCTCTTTTTCAATTTTTTCCGCAAGGGGTGCGGGCCTGGTTGCAAGGAATAGGGTGCCTGCAAGTAAAAGCGATCCGCCGAGTGTTATGATGGGTGATTTCATAGTAGTGTCTTAACGAAAAATGCAGAAAAAGTAACGGGTTAAATGAAAAAATAGAGGTTCATTTGTTAAAACCAGTTCCCCGGTTTAAAGATGAAGGATGCAATAAAATTCCACAGAAAAAAGAGCTATTTGCTAAAATTTTATAAAAAAAATAACTTTTTTTAAAAAAATGGGTTATTGAGGAAGGCATTCAAACAATAACAACCCAGAAACCACTAAAATGAAAAGCTGCAAATCAATACCCCAAAGGGCCGTCCATCTGAAAGGAGATGAAAGAACAAGATTATTTTTTCTTTCACTGATACTGCTTTTAATATTCATTTCTCAAATTTCTTTGGCGCAAACCTATGTGCGTACCCACAAAAACATTGGCTTTTTTGGAAGTGTTTACATGCCCGATTTTGCTATGCGGACAGGAGCAACAAAAGGCGCTACGCAAGGCGCCGGTTTTTCTGTTGGATTGACAAAGCAAATGGGAAGAATTTTTTATCCGGAAGTTTTTTTTGTGCAGCATCAGAACAAAGTGAATGTGCCATTGGGAAGGGCGGGCTGGACTCAACAAAA
>JACMLS010000731.1 GCA_014379485.1 Bacteroidia bacterium
AAGCGGGAAACCCAATTCAAAACCCCGGTATCAATAAAACGAGACATGGGTTTTTTATGCCACAGATTTCTCCAATTTACACAGATTGTTTTTCGCAGATTTGGTTAAAAAACAATCCATGTCTTCAATCTGCGTAAATCAGTGTAATCTGTGGCACCTTTTTTTTGACACAAAGTTTTTCAGAGAGTTATTTTTTATTCAGAATATTCTTTATCTCAACCAACTCATTCTTTATCTCAACAAGAATTTTTTCGTTAAGATTTTCTCCGCCACCGGAACCCACGGTAACAATGCGGTTTTTTTCTTTCATTAATTTTTCTCTGTATTCAAGAATAAGGCCTTTAAAAATTTCAGAATCGTCCATACCAATCATACTCATCTGGTTGCTGGCATGTGCGCCGCCGCCGCCTGCTGTTTCTACTTTTACAATGGTTAAACCGAATGCCCGCAGCACAGGGCCGCCCACAAAAGAAATATCCTGTATGTTCTCAAGCGGAATTGTTTTTTCTATATGAAGAATTAAACCTTTTGAAAAACGTAAATTTTTATTCGTCAATTCACATTTTAATGTGTGATAGAATTTTTTACTTAACCATTGCCCTAATCCGCAAAGCCAGAACGGAAGTATGATCCAGCCTATAACAGAAATAAGTAAAAACCAAAGTACCACCAGAAAAATATAAGTTTTTACTTTGGGACTGAAAGTTGCTGTTTTAATTACAATTGTAGGATTGTCCATGAGGAAATGATTGGTGAAGTAAATTTACGCATTTTGTTTTTCAGATTGGATTTAAACGCAGGATATGAGATAGGAGACGCTGAGATATAAGTCCCGATAGCTATCGGGAGGCGCACAAGAAATTCTATCCTGAAAACCCTTACAAACCCTCCCGATAATTTATCGGGATATATCCTATATCTTTTTGTCTTATATCAGAAGTTTAATTTCCTATTTTTGTCGGATGAATTCTGTCTCCGTTTTTTGCGCATCGTCGCCCGGCCACAACAAATTTTATTTCGACTCTGCTTTTGCGGTTGGAAAAAAATTAGCCGAAGAAAAAATTGCTGTAGTTTACGGTGGCGCAAAAGTTGGTTTGATGGGGGCTGTTGCAGATGGCGCTTTAAGTGTGGGCGGAAAAGTAATTGGTGTGCTTCCAAAATTCATGAGCAAAAAAGAAATTGCACACACTGGTTTAACCGAACTTGTTTTGGTTGAAAGCATGCACGAAAGAAAACTGAAAATGCACGAACTTTCTAGCGGTGCCATAGCTTTGCCCGGCGGATTTGGAACCATGGAAGAACTCTTTGAAATTCTTACCTGGCTGCAATTGGGCCTGCATAAAAATCCGGTTGGCGTCTTAAATCAAAACGGTTTTTACGATCCGCTTTTAGATCAGGTGAAAAAAATGAATTTTGAAGGCTTTTTGAGCGAAAATAACATGAAAATGTTACTTTTTTCAGATAATTTGAATGATTTGCTCAAAAACATGAAAAACTTCAAAGACCCCGGAACGCCAAAATGGTTAACAGAAGAGCAGGTTTGATCAAATAAAGCAGAGCATTTTATTCTGATTAAATAAAATCAAAAAACGGCATATTTTGTTGTTTTTCGGGCAAAAATACATGTTTTTATTTCGTTTTCCGCCAATATCAATTGATTTTTGACAAAAAACTGATTGGCAGAAGTTCGTGTTTCACAAAATTGGTTAAGCCATCTGTTTTCTTTAAAACAAGCCTTTAATTTTTTTAGTACCTTAGCCTGATTATCAAATAATTAATTAAAAATAAAATCATGTTTAGCAACAATAAAAACGGAAAAAATAACGCGGTAGACAGCACTTCTGTTAACCTTTTAGGAAATGGAACCACGCTGGTTGGCGAAGTAAAAAGTAACGGAGACTTTCGCATAGATGGTATTTTAAAAGGAAATATTGAAGTGAAAGGAAAATTAGTTGTAGGAAACAGCGGCTCAATAGAAGGAGAAGTGATTTGCCAGAACGCAGATATTTCCGGAGAAATAAAAGGAAAGATCAACGTGGCCGAATTGCTTACCCTGAAAAGTACAGCGCGCCTGCAAGGAGATATTGTTACAGGTAAAATTGCTATTGAACCCGAAGCGCAATTTACCGGAACCTGCAGTATGGGCGGTGGTGTTGTAAAAAGCATACACGCAAATACAACTTCAGACAAATCAAACGCACTTAAAGAATCAAGAGTTATTGCAAACTAAGGTGAGCCATGGGCAATGAAAAGCCACCGCCAAAAAACAATAGTGATTTTATGCGCTACGCCTCTATGGGTACGCAAATGATGGTCACAATTGGTTTAGGTGTGTTTGCAGGAGTAAAACTTGATAAATGGGTGAATTTTAAATATCCCGTTTTTACAATTGTACTCAGCCTGGTTTCAGTAATCCTTGCCATGTATCTCGCCGTAAAAGATCTGCTCAAAAAAAAATGAATCAGAAATATCTTTTCGCGTTAATCACAATAAGCCTTTTAACCGGAGCCGGAATTTATTCATGGAATTATTTTATGCCTGTTTACGCTAACAAGCACGCCTTTTTTATTTTAGCCTATTACTTTTTATTTACCTTAGGATTGCATTGGTACCTCACAAAAAAATCATCGCAGGACAAAAGTTTTATTATGAAATTTATGGGCGTAACCGGAATAAAACTTTTTCTCAATCTCATAGTTATACTTGTGTATGGATTAAACAATAAAGCGCAGTCAGTAACTTTTGCGCTCATGTTTATGATCGTATATTTTGTGTTTACCATTTTTGAATGCAGGCAACTTATTAATGCTTACAAACCTAATAAAGAAAATAACGTATGAAAAAAGTCTTCTTATACTCGTCCCTCGCCCTGGTCCCTTTTCTGACTTTTGCGCAAACACAGCTTACAAATAAAAAAGGAAGCGAGTACCAGTTTACCGTTGTAAAAAATATTGAATCTACTTCGGTTCAGAACCAGGGCAGCAGCGGAACCTGCTGGAGTTTTTCTTCTCTTTCTTTTTTTGAATCTGAACTGATCCGTATGAAAAAAGGAAAAGATTTTAACCTTAGCGAAATGTTTGTGGTTCATTGCAGCTATCCGCTTAAAGCAGAAAATTATATACGCATGCACGGCCACGCACAGTTTGGCGAAGGTGGTGAGTTTACCGACCCCATAAATGTTTTACGCAAATTTGGGATGGTGCCGCAGGACGTTTATAACGGAAAGGTAAAAACCGGTGAGAACTATAACCACCATGACCTGGATAGTATTTTGCTTGGTATGGCAAAAGAAATTGCAAGCAGCCCTAAAACTATTGACCCAGATTACAAGAAAAAATTTGAAGATAAATTAGACGAACTTCTCGGAAAAATTCCGGAAGAGTTTGAGTATAAAGGAAAAAAATATACTCCGCAGTCTTACGCAAAGGAATTAGGAATAAATCCTGACAATTATGTTTTTATTTCGTCTTTTACCCACCATCCTTTCTATTCAAAATTCGTTCTTGAAATTCCTGATAACTGGGGCTGGGACTTATATAATAATGTTAAGCTGGATGAGATGATGCAAACAATTGACAATGCTTTAACTATGGGCTACGGCGTTGCATGGGCCGCAGATGTAAGCGAGCCCGGCTTTAAATTCAAAGAAGGTCTTGCACTGCTTCCGGAAAAACCTGTAAGCGGAATGACTGAAGAAGAAAAAAAGAATTTGTTTGTGAAACCAGTCCCACAGTTAAAAGTTACGCAAGAGAACAGGCAAACAGCATTTGATAATTTTGAAACGCAAGACGATCATGCCATGCACATTACAGGAATTGTAAAAGATCAGAACGGAAAAAAATATTACATCGTAAAAAACTCATGGGGAAAAAATAATGAATGCGACGGGTATTTTTATGCAACAGAAGAATATGTGCGTATGAAAACCACCAGCATAATGGTTCATAAAAAAACAATTCCCAAAGCATTAAGTGTAAAACTGGGAATTAAACAATTGTAGTAGCCCAGCATTGCTATGCGGGGCTACGGCGAACGAAATTTTAAATTTCATTAAACTAGAAAAAAATTTATGGCGTGTAGCGGATGTTCAACAGGAAGAGGTAATCACACAACACCGGGCAATATACCGGCAGGTTGTAACGACAACGGAAGTTGTGGTACCGGTGGTTGCAATAAATTAAATGTGTTTGACTGGCTGGCCAATATGGCTTTGCCCGACGGACAAAAAGAATTTGATATGGTAGAGGTGCGTTTTAAAAACTCGCGCAAAGAATTTTTCAAAAACGTAAATAATCTTTCTCTTGGCGTAGGCGAAGTGGTTGCTGTTGAAGGAACTCCCGGGCATGACATTGGTGTTGTATCTGCAACCGGAGAACTGGTGCGCATACAAATGAAAAAGAAAAACGTAAAAGCAGATTCAGAAGAAACTAAAAAATTATACCGCAAAGCAAAACCTGCCGACGTGGATAAGTGGAGAGAAGCGCAGGCGCTGGAAACACAAGCCATGTATAGCGCACGCACAATGGCTTTGACTTTAGGTTTGCAAATGAAAATCTCAGACGTAGAATACCAGGGAGATAAAACAAAAGCAATTTTTTATTACACCGCAGAAGAGCGGGTAGATTTTCGTGAGCTGATAAAAGTAATGGCAGATAAATTTAAGATCCGCATTGAAATGAAACAGATAGGCGCAAGGCAGGAAGCTGCACGCTTAGGCGGTATTGGGTCTTGCGGAAGAGAATTGTGCTGCAGTACCTGGTTAAATGATTTCAGAAGCGTGTCTACTGCCGCGGCAAGGTATCAGCAGCTTTCTTTAAACCCCCTTAAACTTGCGGGACAGTGCGGAAAATTAAAATGCTGTTTGAATTACGAACTGGATTCTTACATGGATGCTTTAAAAGATTTTCCGCAAACAGATAATATTAAATTGCAAAGTAAAAAGGGCAGGGCATTCCATCAGAAAACAGATATTTTCAGAAGAATAATCTGGTATTCTTACGAAGGAGAGGGTGATGTTTTTATTCCGATTCCGGTTGAGCGGGTAAAAGAAATTATGGCCATGAATGTAGCCGGAGAATTTCCTGAAGAATTAGTGGTGGTTGTAAAAGATAAAGTGGCCCCTGTAAAAACACCAGATTACGAAAACGTAGTAGGTCAGGATAGCTTAACACGCTTTGACAGGAATAAAAAACAAGGCGGCCAAAATAAAAACCGGCCGGCAAATCAAAACAGAAAACCTGATCAGAACCGTAACCAAAATCAAAACCGCAATCCAAATCAGAATAAAACATTGCAAAATAAACCTGTTACCGAAAACAAAACACCCAACCCGAATCCAAATACAAAACAGAATACGGCAAACCCGAACCCAAATCAAAACCGTAATAACAACAATCCAAACAGGAATAAAAATAACAGGAATCCGAATCAGCGCAATAATCCGAACAGGAATAAAAACAACCCTAACAATAAACCACCAAACAATAATCCACCGGCAGCATGAGGAAGCTAGTATTGGCAATTTCCGGAATTGCTCTGTCAGTAATTTTTATTTCATCTTGCGGAAAAAAATCTGTTTTTTCTGAATACAAAAGTATTGATGCAGAAAAAGGCTGGGCAAAAGATAACAGAATTAGTTTTGATGTGAATATTGACGACACCATAAGCCGTTACAATGTTTATGTGAATGTAAGGCAGGGAGATGTTTACCAGTTCAGGAATTTATTTGTGTTCCTGGTAACAGAGTACCCCGATGGAAGAAAAGTAAAAGACACCCTTGAGTGTTTATTAGCCGATGATAAAAACCAGTGGATGGGTGAGGGCGCAGGAGACCTTTGGGATAATACAATTCCGTTTAAAGGCAACGCAAAATTTCCTGTTAAGGGAAAATATAAATTCACTTACGAGCAAGCCATGCGCGTAGACCCTCTGCCAATGATCAAGGATATGGGTTTAACCATTGACAAAGCAGAATAATTTTTATGCGCAGTTCACGTACACAAATCAGGATAACTGAAAAAAGAAGGTTTTTCGTGTCCCTGTTCATCCTTCTTTCTTTTTCAACACTCTCAGTTTTGTTTTTATCATGCGGTTCAGAAAAAACAGAACTTGCCGAAGAGAATAAAATTCCACCAGTAAAAATTCCACCGGCTGCCTATCTTTTAGATGTGGAGATAAGTCGATTTATAGGAAACGATGCGGTGCCCGATTTTAAATTCAATGCAGACTTTGTAAAACAACAAAAGCTGAAAAAAATTATTTGTTTTGAGCATGATGTGGTGTTTGCAAGGCCAAAAGATACACTCACCTATAAACCAAGATATATCTGGGTTCTTAGCCCCGAAGGTGTGACAAAAGAACTTCATTTTTTTGGTGCCAACAGAGAAAAACTTCATTCAGAATATTACCTGTACGAAAACGAAATCCAAAGTCTTGCCGCCAGAAATATTGATTTGGAACTATCTGCGGTAACAATTTTTAAATACAAAGATTCTTTGAGTCAGGGCCAGGGAAATTTAATACGGGAGACCAGAACTGAGCCGGAAACCGCCGACACAACTTCCTATTATTATACCAAAGGATTTGCCGACTCTCTTAAAATAAGCTCCTTTAGCGGAACCGGATTTTACATTAAGTTTTTTAGATACGACAATGGAGTTGTAAAACAGCGCATTGTAAAAGAAATCAGCAAAAAAGAAATTGTTAAGGAATGGACTTATAATTATGATGCTGACGGAAATCTTACTACGATTGAAGAATCTAACGCAGACGGAGGTATTTATTCTTTCTTATGGGATACGAAAGGGAGGATCTCTTTTATAGAGTACAGACAACAGAATAAACTCTTATTTTCAAAAACAATGACGTATGACAATGCCGGTTTTTTGAAAACGATTGTATTGGAAGACGAAGGAGGGAGAAGGATCTTTGAGTTTATTTACGAATAAGGTTTTCACCTTTTCTTGAATCACAGTAGAAAAAGACAAAACTATGCGTTTGGTTTTTTTCTGGATTTCTTTGGCTTTTTTTCCTCGAGCAGTTTTACGTACTTTTCAAGCAGTACATTTCTTTTTTCGAGCTCGGCAATTCTTTTTTTGCAATCTTCAAGTTCAGCAAACAATTCTGCGTCTTTTTTCTTTTGATAGAGGGTTTTCTCTTCTCTAAAGGTGTCAGGCAAAAGGTATCCTAAAAAATCATGATCAAGAACTTTGCCTATTTTCATAAGGAGCCCCGTGTCCATTGTATGGCGTTTGAAAATATCATACACCACGGTTCGCGTCTTGTTTATTTTTGCCGCAAATTCTGTAACGGTAAATCTTGATTGCCCAAGAACCTCTTTTATTTTTTTTCCTATGTGTACACTTGCCATTAGGTCAAAATTCAGGCTTTAGGCGATGAAAAGAGACAAAATGGGGTTCAAAAAACGATACGTAGTGTAGCAAAAACAAGTACACGGGGTGGTGACCAGTGCAATTTTAGCAATTTAACGGATAAAAATTTTCTTTGGCGACTTTACCTTTTTCTTTTCCTCAAGAAGTTTCACATATTTTTCAAGCAGCACATTTCTTTTTTCAAGTTCTGCCATTCTTTTTTTGAATTCCTCCAGCTCGGCATATAGTTCCATTTCTTTTTTTCCGCGGTAAGGTGTCCGTTCTTCTTTCACAGAATCAAGCAGGTAAGATAAAAAATCATGGTCGAGCACCTTGCCTATTTTCATTAGTAAACCCGTATCCATAGTCTGGCGTTCGAAAATATCATACACTACGGTTCTGGTTTTATTTATTTTTGCCGCAAATTCGGTAACGTTAAATCTTGATTGTCCAAGCACTTCTTTTACCTTTTTCCCTATGTGTACATTCGCCATAGGGTCAAAATTCAGACTTTAATCGACGAAAAAGCCTGAAATAAGGTTCAAAAAATGCAACTGTGTGTCGTAAAAATTCATACATTTGTTTCAACGATAAAATCATGGATGAATCTTTAAATACAGAAAACAAGGAAGTCAAAGTCAAAAAGACCAGAAGCGCTTCTTCAAAAAAGAAGTCTAAAGAACTGCTTACCAGCGAAAGAAATCAGCGAAAAGGAAAGGAAGTAGTTTACTATAAAGGTGCCAGAGAACCACTGATTTTTTATTTCTATAATTATCAGAGAAAGATGTTAAGTGATTTTGAATTTTTTTGCCTTATTAATAGTGATGTTATTTAAATGTAATTGATTTTTTCTCCCCTCAATTGCCAATAAGTTTGCAATAAACACAAACCACCCAAAAAGGCAGGCCCGGAAACCACCCGGGTTTGCTTTTACTATCTCTTCCTTTTTTCTAACTTTGGTTTCATGAAAGCGGGATTCGGGTTGAAGGTCTTATTTATTGGGGGTTTAGGAATTTTTTTCCTGTTCGCCTCCTGCGCAAAGCAATCTCTTTTTACCCACAGAAAATATACAGGCGGAATTTATTACGAAACCCTTGCCGGAAAGAATAAAACCAAAGCAAAACCGTCTGCCGTTAACAAATCAGGCGAGGCGCAAAATGTCAATAATATAAATTTTACTCTTGAAGAGAGACCGGTCTCCGCGCCTCTCTGTGCTTCCCCTCTGTTACCTCTGTGTTTAAAAGGGAGGAATATCAAAAAAGAGATCCCGTTAAAAAGCTCGGTAGAAAAAATTTCTTTTGCAAAAAAAACACCACCCGTTATTCCGCAACAAAATTTTCCCCAAAAGAAAAATATTCAGCAAAAAGAATCAAAACGCATTTCAGAAGACTTTGCCGCTGTCCTAAGGATCTGCATGATTGTATTAGCCGTTATTGCAGTAATATTATTGGTGGTCTATGTTTTCTTTCTTTCTGAACTTGTAGCTGCTACGGCAAATCTTTTAAAAATATCACTTGCAGTTGTTTTATTACTTATACTTGC
>JACMLS010000732.1 GCA_014379485.1 Bacteroidia bacterium
AAACAATTGGAATATGAATTTGATAAAAGATCTTTTTCCGATAGTTTAAAACACCGGCAGGAAATGAAAGCCGGAGAACTGGAGCTTGCTTCTCAAAAAGCAGAATTGAAGCATGAGCAAGCGCAAAGGTATATGTTATACGGAGGCCTTGCCTTGCTTTTGGTTGTTGCAGGAGTTGTGTGGAAAGCTTATTCCAATAAGAAGAAAGACAATATTGAAATTCAGTTGCAGAAATCTGAAACCGAAAGGCAAAAACACCTTGTAGAAGAAAAACAGCAGGAAATAATTGATTCGATAAATTATGCGCAGCGCATTCAGTACGCCTTGCTCGCCAACAGTAATTTACTTTCTGAAAATCTCGGAGATCATTTTGTGCTCTTTATGCCTAAAGATATTGTGAGCGGAGATTTTTACTGGGCCACTTTAAAAAATAAACGTTTTTACATTGCTGCCTGCGACTGTACAGGTCATGGTGTGCCCGGTGCATTTATGTCTCTTTTAAATATTTCCTTCTTGAACGAAGCAGTAAACGAAAAAAACATCAGTGGCCCCGATGAGGTGCTGAACCACGTGCGTATGCGCCTGATAGAAAATATTTCGCAAGATGGCGGACAAGACGGAATGGATGCCACCTTACTTTGGATAGACCTTGAAAACAGCTGGGTTAAATATGCTGCTGCACACAATCAACCTTTGGTAGTTACAAATGGAAAAGCAACTAATTTTCCGGCAGATAAAATGCCGGTGGGTAAAGGAGAAAGAACAGAATCGTTTCGCCAGTTTAATTTGCCGGTAGAAAAAGGAGATGCGATTTATCTTTATACAGATGGTTTTCCGGATCAGTTTGGTGGGCCAAAAGGAAAAAAATTTAAGAGCAAGCAACTTACAGAAGTACTTTCTGTAAACAGTTCTTTAAGCATGAAAGAGCAGAAAATTTTACTCGAAAAACATTTTTCTGATTGGAAAGGGAACCTGGAACAGATTGATGATGTGTGTGTGATAGGAATTAAAGTCTGAGCTAATGGTATTATTTTTTCGCGATAAAAATTTCCTGTGGCAATTTTCCGAATACAAATCGCGTAACAAAACACAACCACATTTCCATCATCACGTATCTGCCCTTATATTTTTCAAGTAAATAATATCCACCACCTTCGCCCGGGTCACTCCTCAGTAAAACCAATTTGTCTGCACCTTCAAAATTCTTATCAGAAATATGAATGAACACTTCCATTTTTCCTTCCGAAATTTTTTCGATCATTTTATCAGCACCCGCCACCATCTCAAGATCTTCCTGATCTCCCTCCCACTCTGGTAAATCAACAAACCACTTGCCGTGAAATACCTGATAAAATCTGAATGTGCGCATACTTATATTTTAAAATTGTTTAACCTAAACACATAAGAAGCATAAGGACACATAAAGAAAACAAAATTCTATTGTGCTCTAGTTTCTATTGTTTTTCAAAAATTTCGTAAACTAAACCTTCACCCCAATCACCAGCACATCGTCTACCTGTCCGTAATCTCCGCGCCATTCGTCAAAAGTTTTTTCTAAACATTTTTTTTGTTCTGCCATTGGAAGCAAATGATTTTTCATGATCAGTTCGCTCATTGGTTTGTATTTGAATTTTTTTCCTTTAGGTCCACCAAACTGGTCTGCGTAGCCGTCAGAAAAACAATAAACATAATCTCCCTTTTTTAATTCAATGGTGTGCTGCACAAACGGAACCTGTTCTGTGGGACTAAGGCCAATGGGTTGTTTGTCTCCATGAAATTCGTTGAACTTTTCATCCTTTATAATCCACACCGGATTTTGTGCTGCAGAAAAAATGAGAATATTTTTTTTGAGATCTAATCTGCAGAGCACCATATCCATTCCGTCCTGCATTTTATCGTAATCTGTATTTTCATTTCTAACTTCCTGTTGTTTTAGCGAGGCGATAATTCTTTCGCGCATCAGGTCTAACACAGCGCAAGGTTCCTGCACACCTTTTTCATTTACAATTTCGTTGAGCAAAGCAGCGCCCAGCATGCTCATTAATGCGCCCGGAACCCCATGACCGGTACAATCCACCGTGGCATAAAAAAGCAGATCGTCTTTCTTTTGAATCCAGAAAAAATCTCCGCTTATAATATCTTTGGGTCTGAAAAAAACAAAAGCATCCACACCCAGGTTCAAAAATTCATTCTGCGAAGGAAAAATAGCATTCTGAATTTTTCCGGCGTACTGAATACTGTCAAGCACTTCTTTGTTCTTTACATCTACAATTTCTTTTTGCTTTTCAATTTCAATTTTCTGATGAGAAATTTGCCGGTTAAAAATTTCGAGCTTGCGGTTTTGTAATCGTGAGCGGAAATAAAAGATCACTGCAGAAACTGCAAAAAGAAGCACCATTATCACAATTCCAATAAGGTATTTCTTTTTTGTTTCGTGCGAAGAGATTTCCTTTTCCTGTAATTGATTTTTTTCTGTCAGAAATTTATTTTTCGTTTCTGATTTTTCAGTTTCGTAAATAGTTTGCATTTCATTTATCTGCCTGTAATTTTCTGCGTTGTATAACGAATCGCTTATCTGCACAAGCTCCATAGCTATATCATGCGCTTTGGCATACTGGCCCAGCATTGCGTAAATTCTGGTAAGTAACGTATAAGCATTTCTGCGCATATCAGGCACATTATAAGTATAGGTCATTTGCAAAGCTTCTTCTCCAAGTGGCAGCGCGCTTTCGGGCATTTTATTTGTAATATAAATTTCTCCAAGATCAATTAAAGAAGTAAGCACTTCATAAGGAACATCGAGTTTCCTATACATCTCCAGCGATTTTTTTCCGAGTTCAATTGCCTTCTTCTTATCTCCCTTGTCAGAAGTAAGTGTGGCAAGATTTCCATACGAACCGGCCAAACCGAAAGAATCTGCAAGTTCTACGCGGATCTTAATGGCCATTAAATAATTTTTTTCTGATCTTTCAAGCAATTCTTTTTTTCTTGCGTCATCTTTGTTCCCGTGGCCCATTTTATAATACAACAAACCAAGGTTGTTGTAAGAACCTGACAACTCATTAAATTTATCTTCAATTTTTCTTAACTCCAATCCTTTTAAAAGACATTCTTCTGCACGCTCATAAGTTCCCTGGTCCATATAAACCAAGCCAATATTATTATTTAAACTGGCAAGCACTCTGCCGTCTTTAAAATTCTGCGCGAACTTAATGGCAAGCATCCAGTATTTTATAGTGTTCTTAAAATCGCTGTGAGAATAATAGTAACCACCCAAATGTCCGTAACAACCCGCAGTTCCCCTGTCATACCCAATCTTATTACAAATCTCAAGCGACCTCAAAATATAAGGTAAAGCTCTTTCAGAATGATCTCCGCCTAAATATGATTTCGCAATTTTAATAAGAGCCTGCGCTTTAGCCGTATCTTCTTTCATTAACGGCAAAGCGTTTATAAGGGAGTCTGTACTTTTTTGTGAGAATGAAAAAGCAGCAGCGAAAAAAATAAAAACAACAATTAAGCGAATCTTAGGGGCCATTGAAAATGGGGGATTTTCAAATGGTAAGATAGGAAAATAATTTTGATGAGGCGAAAAAATCTCACATCTTGTTACCTGAAAAGCAAGTCATTATCAGATTATAATTCGCCTATAC
>JACMLS010000733.1 GCA_014379485.1 Bacteroidia bacterium
ATAAAAAAATCTCCTTCCGCTAATTCAACGCCTTGTTTATAAACCGGAATGTTTTTTCTTTCTCCGTCAGAAATTCCTTTGTCTGTCATCAATCCGTATTCCAATTCAACAGAATCAGTTTCGCCTTCTTTAATTTTAAAAACAAGATCTTCTGTTTTTCCCTTGTCAATAGTTTCTTTTTTCTGAGACAGGAACTGTTTGTTTAGTTTAAAATATGTGCTGGCGTTTATTGAAGTGCCTGAATAATTCAGCGCTTTTCCGATTGAAGAAGAAGAATCTCCTTCTGTAAAAAAACGCGGTACAGAAAGCGTTGCCATTATTGTTTTAAAAGATTTTGTTTCAGATTCAGCGCTTCCGTTTTTCAGATCGTCTGCCATTACTACCGCCCAGTTTTTCCAGGTGGTAATATTTTCAGGATATTTTACTTTAAAAGAAACTTCGCCTTTTTCATTGGTAAACAGGTTTGGTTTCCAGATAGCGTTATCAGAAAATTTACTTCGTATTACTGGTTCGGGTAAGCCAATACTTATAGTCGTATCAAAAAGAGGTAATTTTTGTTTTAGCTGCCCCTGCCATTTTCCGTCAAGGTAAGATTCCGTAGAAAAAAAATCTAGATCTTCCATTCTAACTCCTCTTTCTCTTTCGTTGTAACGTGGGCTCATTACTCCACCTATAACGCCCATATAGTCACCGTTGTTTCTTGTATAAATGTCTATTGTGCTGGTTTGAAAAACATTTCCTCTGAAAGCTGTAAACTCCGGGTCTCCTCCGTAATCATCCTCTCTGCCACCGCCAAATTTTGCACGGATCATTCTTGTTTTTCTAAAGCGGCTGTTGTAGTTACGTCTGCTGTAATAATTTCCGTAATTGTAACTGTTACTCTGTCGTCCGGTAAGGCTGTTCTTTTTCCAGTTTTTGAAATTGTTGTAAAAGTAAGGTCTCTTGCCGTCTGACTGGTAGTTTTGCAATGCAGTAAGAATTCTGAAATAATTGGCAGTTGCGTTTTTAGAAAAAGAACTTTTAAAGTCGGGATGTTTTTCTCCGTGCAGATTTTTACTTTCACTTCCCACATAACCAAGTTTATCAATTCCATTGCGGTAGGGATTGATCTTTGTTATTAATTTCCCTTGTGCAAGAATGGTAAAATGTTTAGCAGTATCGGCACCTTCTTTAAAAATAATTTCGGCCGAAATTTTTTCATTTACAATTACAGGAAAGATAAGACTCGATTCTTTTTTTTGCGTTTCAGGAATGTATACATGATAAATTCCCGGTTCCACTTTTTCAAATCTGAATTCTCCTTTTTCGTTTACGCGCGCAACATCTATCAGTAAATTATAAGCGTAAAGCAAGATCATTGCTGGCTCATTGTCTTTCTCAGTAAAATTCTTCAGCTTTCCTGAAATAGTTCCGCCCTTTTCTTTGTACTTAACTTCAAACTCTTTTCCGTTGTGATCTGTGGGGCGAACATCTTTAATTGCTGTAACATCTTTATTTTCGAGTTGTAAAAATGTAATGGTATCTGCATTTATCCTGACATTTTTTTTAACGATAACATCTCCTTCTGCAGAATAATAATTCAATACGTAATTGCCCGGATAAATATTATGCACAAAGAGGGGAGAAGTTGAAAAGGAAGGCTCGTAGTAAACAGAATCTGCCCCAGGCATATAAAGCACCAGGCTTCCAGATTCAATGCTGTCTTTAAGGTCTATCATTAAAGTACCCGATCCTTTTTCTGTTTGATTTGTGAGTTGTCTTCGGTTTCTGTTGTGGTAATAGTAATCATCGTAATTACCTGACCATGGATCAGGGTTGAAGTTCTTCCTGCTGTTCATGAACATAAAGCCCTCTTCTATTGATGTAACAAGATTTCCGGTTGGCCTGTTTGCACCCCAATTACCTTTCAAAAATTTTAGCGGAAGTTTTTTAAGTACGGAATCTTTTACACCTTTAGAAGAAAGTTCGTAAATATGCCCGGGACTGAAAGCTATTTTTCCCTTAGACATTTCGTTGTAATTTGACATGCCGTAATACACAGGTTTTTTATGGTCAAATAGCGAATATGAACTGTTTTGAAAAAGTAAAATAGAAGAGTCCTGGAGAAAATAATTCTGATAATAGCCATAAGCATAATTAATAATAAACAGGTTTTTAAAAATTTCTTTGCTCTCTGTTTCGCTTATTTTTCCAGAAGATTTTTTTACAGTTACACCTTCCGGAAGTTTTGCTGCATCAAATGAAAACTCAAGTTTATAGCCTGGTTTTAATTCTATATTTTCAATTATGTATTCGTCTTCATTGTTTTTTATTCTCAAGGTATGTTTGCCGGGTTTTAATTTAAAAGACCATTGGCTGTTTTCTGATGACACAGCATTTTTCAGCTGTCCTTTAAAAGCAATCCGGTCTGTATAAATAAGGCTGTCATCTGCATACATAAGATTGATCGGGACAAGGCTTTCTTTTTTAAAAATGAAGGGAGCAAACTGGCAATTGTTTAAACCTGTGTATAAATATTTTTTGTAAAATTCTTTTCCCGGTCTATAAATTTTATAGTAATGAATGGTATCGAGCCTGTATTTTTTTACCCAGTTACTATCGGCATAAAAAGATTTAGTGCCTGTCAGCGCTTCAGAAAGTGTATTGATGAAAATTTCTTTTTTCTTAAGGTATTTTAT
>JACMLS010000734.1 GCA_014379485.1 Bacteroidia bacterium
CATTACAATGTAAACCATGTTCAGGTTTCTCCTGATCACGTGCACAAATTGTCCCATTCCTATTGAAGCAGAATCCCCGTCGCCGCTTACACCAAAATAAATAAGGTCTCTGTTTGCAAGGTTTGCGCCGGTTGCAACAGAAGGCATGCGGCCATGCACAGAATTAAATCCGTGAGAATTACTTAAAAAATATGCGGGCGTTTTTGACGAGCAACCAATACCCGATAGTTTTGCCAAACGATGCGGCTCAATATTTAATTCGAAACAGGTTTGCACAACCGCAGCGCTAATGGAATCGTGTCCGCAACCGGCACACAAAGTAGAAAGCGCACCTTCGTAATAATCTACAGAGTATCCCAATTTATTTTTAGGAAGCTCCGGATGACGGAATTTTGGTTTTATGAAACTCATATTTTCAGTTATTCGTTATCAGTTGTTAGTTATTTGTTGGCAGTTAGGGAGGGTATTTCACTATTCTCTATTGCCTATCCCCTATTGCCCTATTTATTTGCAGCCGTTACAGAATGTGAAAGCGTCCTTTTTATTTGTCCTAAAATATTACTTGCAGAGATAGGCATTCCGTCATAATTCAATACAGAAATTAATTTGTGCGGATCTGCCTGTAATTCTATCATCAGCAACGATTTTAATTGTGCATCGCGGTTTTGTTCTATCACAAAAATTTTATCGTGCTGGTTAATAAAATCTTCAACAGTTTTGTTGAATGGAAAAGATTTTAAACGCAGGGCGTCTACATGAATTCCTTCGTCTTTCAAATGATCCATCGCTTCCTCACTTGAGTAAGTAGATGTTCCGAAGAAAATAAGTCCGCATTCATTTTTGTTTTTTTCCTGATATACATAGGGAGCAGGCACCATGTTTTTTGCAGTGTTCCATTTTTTTATCAAACGGTCCATATTGCGTTGATATGCCCCGCTGTCTTCTGTATAACCCGCATACTCATCGCGGCTGGTTCCTCTGGTAAAATAAGAACCTTTTGTAGGATGTGTACCTGGAATTGTTCTGTAAGTGATTCCGTCTTTATCAATATCTAAATATCTTCCGAAACGTTCAATTTTTTCAAGCGCTTCTGCATCTAACACTTTTCCTCTTTTGAATTTTCGTTTATTATCCCATACAAGAGGAGGAGAAACGTGATCATTCATTCCAAGGTCAAGATCTGTCATTACAATTACAGGTGTTTGCAATTCTTCTGCAAGATCAAAAGCTTCTGCTGTCATTTCAAAACATTCTTTTGGTGTGCTTGGAAAAAGTAAAACATGTTTTGTATCTCCGTGCGAAGCGTAAGCCGCTTCCAATATGTCTGACTGTTGTGTACGTGTTGGCATTCCAGTAGAAGGGCCGGTACGTTGCACATCAATTAAAACTGCCGGAACTTCTGCAAAATAAGCGAGACCTAAAAATTCATTCATTAAAGAAACTCCGGGGCCGCTTGTTGATGTGAATGAGCGCGCACCATTCCAGTTTGCACCAATCACCATTCCAATTGCTGCCAGTTCATCTTCTGCCTGTACAATGGCGAAATTATTTTTTCCCGTTTCTTTATCTACACGCATTTCTTCTGCGTATTCTGTAAATGCTTCTACAACTGAAGTTGATGGGGTGATCGGATACCATGCTGCAACAGTTGCTCCGGCATAAACCGCGCCCAAACCACAAGCTGCATTTCCTTCCATCATAATCCAGTCTTTTACCAGGTCTCTTCTTTCTACTCTGAATTCTAAAGGAAATTTAAAATTTGCTTTTACAAAATCAGAGCCCAAAGCAAGTGCTTTTATATTTGGCGGAATTAATTTTTCTTTTCCTTTAAACTGATCTGCAAGTAAACCCTCTATTGCAGAAAGCTCAATATCCAGCAATGCAGCCAGCGCTCCAACGTAAATAATGTTTTTAAATAATTGTCTCTGACGCGGATCTGTGTAATTATCATTGCTCATTTGCATTAACGGAATTGCAAGATAATTAATGTCATCGCGGACATAATCCGGATGCAATTTTTTTGAAGAGTCATACATAAAATATCCGCCCGGTCTAACGCTTTCCACATCCTTTTTAAAACTTTGCGGATTAACTGCAACCATCAGGTCAATTCCGTCTCTTCTTCCCAAATAACCTTTATCACTTACACGCACTTCGTACCAGGTAGGTAAGCCCTGAATGTTAGAAGGAAAAATATTTTTTGGTGTTACAAAAATTCCCATTCTGAAAATGGCTTTTGTAAAAAGAAAATTTGCACTGGCCGATCCAGTTCCGTTTACGTTTGCGAATCTCACCACAAAATCATTCACTCCGCTTTTCATTAATGCTGACATGCTTTTTCTGCTTTAGTTACGTTATAAAAGAATTTATCCATATCCCATGCTGATGTGGGGCAACGTTCTGCACATAAACCACAATGCAAACAAACGTTTTCATCTTTAACCATTACTCTTTTTGTTGGAAGTACATCGGACACATAAAGGTCTTGGGTAAGGTTGGTTGCCGGAACCTTTAAGCGTGCGCGCAGATCTGTTTCGTCTCCGTTTTCTGTAAAAGAGATACATGCTGTTGGACAAATATCGACACAAGCATCGCACTCAATACATTTAGCGGTAGTAAAAACAGTTTGCACATCGCAATTCAAACAACGGGCGGCTTCTTTGTATCCGGCACCTTTATCAAATCCTAATTCAACTTCTTTTTTTCTGTTTGTAAGTGTAAGTTTTTTATCTGCCTGCGGCACAACGTATCGTTCATCATTTACCACTTCACTTTCATACATCCATTCATGAATTCCCATTTTCTGACTCACCAGATTTACGAATGGCGAAGGTCTGTCATTTGCCATATCCAATTTCTCACATTGTAAGTGAATGGAAATAGCTGCCTGATGCCCGTGAGCAACCGCGGTAATTACGTTTTTTGGTCCCCATGCCGCATCTCCGCCGAAAAAAACTTTCTTATTAGTTGAACAAAAAGTTTTTTCATCTACAACCGGCATTTCCCATTTATCAAATTCAATTCCTATGTTTCTTTCAATCCAGGGATAAGAATTTTCTTGTCCTATAGCACACAAAACATCATCAGCAGGAAAGAAAACATCTTCTCCTCCTACCGGAACTAATTTTCTTTTTCCGTTTTCGTAAACTGCTTTCACAATCTCAAATGTCATTCCAACTAACTTGCCATTTTCAACCACAAAAGATTTTGGAACGTGATTATCTATGATTGGAATGTCTTCATGTTGCGCGTCTTCTTTTTCCCATGGAGAAGCTTTCATTTCTGCAAAGGGAGAACGCACAATCACTTTTACATTGTCTCCACCTAAGCGGCGCGAAGTACGGCAACAATCCATTGCTGTGTTTCCTCCGCCAAGTACAATTACATTTTTTCCGATTTTAGAAGTATGTTCAAACGCAACAGAAGCCAGCCAATTTATTCCGATATGAATATTTGCAGCGCCTTCCTTTCTTCCTTTCAAATCCGGAAGATCGCGTCCTTTCGGGGCACCTGTTCCAACAAAAATTGCATCATAATCTTTGTCCAGCATTTCTTTCATACTGGAAACATAATGATTAAAATGTGTATGAATTCCTAAATCAAGGATATAATTTACTTCTTCATCTAAAACTGTTTCAGGTAAACGGAAAGAGGGAATCTGGCTTCTCATAAATCCTCCACCTTTCTGCAATTCATCGTACAAATGAATTTCGTAACCCAATGTTGCCAGATCTTTTGCTACAGTTAAAGAAGCTGGTCCGGCACCCAATAAGGCGATTTTTTTACCATTGGTTTTAAATGGGCCTTTTGGCATTAATTTTTTTACGTCTCCTTTATTGTCTGCAGCCACGCGCTTTAAACGGCAAATGGCAACTGGCTCCTTTTCAATTCTTCCTCTTCGGCAGGCAGGTTCACAGGGGCGGTCACAGGTTCTTCCTAAAACACCAGGAAAAACATTAGAATCCCAGTTGATCATATACGCTTCGGTATATTTTTCTTCGCCGATAAGGCGGATATACTCCGGAACAGGTGTGTGTGCCGGACAAGCGTACTGACAATCCACCACTTTGTGGAAATACTCGGGGTCTTTAATGTCGGTTGGTTTCAAATTCTTTGGTATTAATAAGATTTTTACTCTTTTTTCACTCGCAAAGACTATTTTCTGTGTACTAAAGCCAGGTTTCTAAAAATGTTAAAAGGGCTTTTTTACAAAGGATTCAAAAATAATGTTTTTTACTTAACAATTGCATTAAATATGGGAAAAAAACCATCGGTTGGAGACAGGATTTTAGCGGGGATGAAAGGGGCTTAATCGTAAGCAAGTTCACTACAGTCAGAAAGAAATGATCCTAAAAAAGAGAATTAAAGTGCCTGATGGGGCTTATGATTGGAGGGAATTGAGTACATTTATAGTGATGCATGACCGATAAAAGTGGTAATTCCCCAGCAAAGAACGCAAGTGAAAATTAAACTTCATAATATTTTCTACTTATTGGCTGTTGCGACAATTTTATTTGGACTTCTCCTTGACAAATACTTCAGTTTTTCAATTATGAAATACAGCGGGGAAGGATCGGGTTCTCTCGGAATCATGATTTTCTTTTCACTACTTTTTATTGGATTTTTCATCCATTTCCTTTCTGGGCCAATTAGGATTCATTTTGTTTTTCCACTTTCGATAGCCAGTCTTATAATAATACTTGGAATTTATTTACTGCTTAATAACCTCACAATACATTATCCCGACATGACTAAATATGATGCCGGGCCTGCTTATTCTGCAAACGGTACTTCAGTGATCCTAGTAGGGACTTTTTTGTTGTTCGCAGTCATTTATTTTAGAAAAATCTTTA
>JACMLS010000735.1 GCA_014379485.1 Bacteroidia bacterium
GCCATAACAAACAGAACTGAATCCGTATTTTTTCCCGATTGCTTTTACACCTCGCAATAAAGTAGGCAACTCAGCGCGCTTCACAACAGTATCTTCCTCTTTGTAAACAGAATTTGATTTTACTGCCTCCCCCACTTTTCTCCGGATCTTCCACAAAGAAGCTTTCTGTTCTGCGCTGTCTGCAAATAAAATTTCATCGCATTCATGTTGCATCATAACTTCACTTATCACTTCGCAATCTTTTAAGAGCACATCTAAATTATTTCCATCTACCTCAACCAGCAACAGAGCTTCCCACTCAGGCTTAATAGTAAAATTTACTTCGCCTGCGTATTTAATACTCCAGTTAATAGCATCGCGTTCCATAAACTCCATTGCACTCGGCGTAATTCCTTTTCTGAAAACTTCTGAAACCGCAGCGCATGCTTTTTCTGCTGAGAAAAAAGGAACCAGCATCAACAGATCATATTGTGGTAAGGGAATTAGTTTAAAAATTATTTTTGTGATGATGCCTAAAGTTCCTTCGCTGCCAATCATTAAATGCGTTAAGTTGTAACCTGTAGAATACTTTAGCGTATCAGCACCTGTCATAATTATTTCGCCGGTAGGCAAAACAATTTCCATATTCAACACATAGTCTCGCGTTGTTCCGTATTTAACTGCTTTGGGTCCGCCGCTTGAATGCGCTAAATTCCCGCCTAAAAAACAAGACCCGTAACTGGCCGGATCAGGCGGGTAAAATAATCCCACTTTCTTAACCTCTTCCTGAAAAATATAATTGATCACACCCGGCTCAACAGTTGCCTGCAAACTTCTTTCGTCAATTTCTAAAATTTTATTGAAGCGTTCCATTGAAATTACAAGGCCGCCATGAATTGGTAATGCGCCACCACTCAATCCCGTTCCCGCACCACGTGGTGTAACCGGAATTAAATTTACATTACACAATTTCATCAGAGCAGAAATTTCTTTTGCATTAGCAGGTTTCACCGCCACCTCAGGCAAATAAACCAAATCTTCAGTTTCATCCTGCCCGTAATGCTCCAATTTTTCTTTCTCGGTAAAAACATTTTCCTTTCCGCAAATGCTTACGATCTGCTCAAGAATCTCTTTTGTTATTTTATTGAATTTCATCTTATAATTTCCGTTATCAGTTGTTGGTTAACAGTCAATTGTTGTTTTTCTTTCCTAAATATTTAATTCTAACATTCTCTCTTTTATTAATAAGATCATATTAAGTAAAACCTCCCTCGTCACTTTCCCTCGTCCCTCGCCTCTCTCTCTTTTGCCGTTCGTATAATTTCTCCTGGTTCAAAGAGGGAATTTGTTAGTTTTAGGACAAATATAAAGATCAAAACCATGCGAAAAATTGCTCTTATTTCCTGTTTATTACTTAGCGCTGTTAATTATTTTGTTGCGCAAAATTCCATTACCCTTGATGACCTGTACAAAAAAGGAACGTTCAGACCCGAAATGCTGGGTGGATTCAATAGCATGAGCGATGGAAATTTTTATGCTGATTTTGATGATAAAGGTAATTTATGCAAATACGAATTTAAAACCGGAAATAAGATTGTCACCCTGGTTAATGCAGCAGACGTAAGTGCTGATGGAAAACAACTTGATATTTCATCCTATAAATTCAGTGCAGATGAATCTAAAATTATGATTTTGCAAAACAAAGAGCCTATTTACAGAAGATCTTCTAAAGAAGAGAATTTTGTTTTTGATCTTAAATCAAAAGGCATTACAAAAGTTTCTACCAACGGAAAACAAATGTTTGCCGATTTTTCTCCGAACGCAAAAATGGTAGCTTTTGGCAGAGACAATAATTTATTTGTAAAAGATCTGGCAAGCGGAAAAGAAACACAAATTACTGCTGACGGAGAATGGAATAAAATAAAAAACGGCTGGAGCGATTGGGTTTATGAAGAAGAATTTGGATTTGCAAAAGCTTTTTGGTGGAATGCTGACGGAACTAAAATTGCGTTTCTGCGTTTTGACGAAAGCAACGTAAAAGAATACGCAATGACTCTGTACAATTCCCTCTATCCTACACAATACAAATACAAATATCCCAAAACCGGAGATGGAAATTCAGTTCTTTCTTTACTTGTGTACGATGTGGCAAGTGCAAAAACCACTTCTGTAGATCTTGGAACAAATACAGATATTTACATTCCGCGCGTGCAATGGACCAAAGATGCCAACGTACTTTCATACCAACGTATGAACCGTTTACAAAACAAAAACGAATTGTTTTTTTACGACGTAAAAGCAAACGCAAACAAACTTATTCTTACAGAAGAAGCAAAAACTTATGTTGATGTTAAAGAAGACCTTACTTTTTTAGCCGCCAACAAAGGCTTTATCTGGAGCTCTGAGCGCGATGGCTATAACCAGATGTACTTTTACGATTTTACCGGAAAACTCATTAACCAGGTTACAAAAGGAAACTGGGACGTAATGCAATTTTGCGGCATAGATGAAGCTGCAAAAAAACTTTATTACATCTCAACAGAAATTTCTGCAACAGACAGAGATCTTTACGTAGTTGATCTTAACGGAAAAAATAAAAAGAAATTAAGCACGGGCAAAGGAACGAACGAGGTGGAATTCTCCTCTAATTTTAAATTTTACTTCAATAACTACTCAGAGGCAAATACGCCGCCTCTTTTTACCTTACACACCAGCGACGGGAAACTAATTAAAACACTTGAAGACAATAAAAACCTTAAGCTGAAAATGACAGGTTACAATTTATCGCGCAAAGAATTTTTTACTTTCAAAACAAGTGAAGGTATTGAACTGAACGGATGGATGATGAAGCCGCAAAATTTTACAGCAGAAAAAAAATATCCGGTTTATATGTTTGCTTATGGCGGCCCAGGTTCAAATGAATGTAACAACCAATGGGATCCCGGAGATTATTTCTGGCATCAGCTGCTTTGCCAGGAAGGTTATATGGTTGTTTGTGTAGACAACCGCGGTACACAAGGGCGCGGTAGAGATTTTAAACACAGCACCTATATGCAATTAGGAAAACTGGAAACTATTGACCAGATAGAAACAGCAAAATATTTAGGCGGCCTGCCTTACGTAGATAAAACGCGTATCGGTTTTCAGGGCTGGAGTTACGGTGGCTACATGGCATCTCTGCTCA
>JACMLS010000736.1 GCA_014379485.1 Bacteroidia bacterium
ACCAGTTTATTTAATTGGTTTATTATTTTTTGAGGGTCAGTAGTTTGGTTAACATCCGCTTCGTAAGTACTTTTTAAATTATTATTTTCAAGTATAATAAACCGTTTTTTTTCAGTTAGCAATTGCCCATATGTTTTATACATATCAGCAAAATTTCCGGTTGTAATGGTAGTGTCATTAAAAACCGTATTGACCATCTTCGTAATCTTGTCTTTTTCTGGTGTCATGGCAGGCTTGTTAAAGCCATCATTGCTAAAACATACCACAACAATTTCTTCTGAATTTGAACTCAAAAACAGTTTTACTTGTTTAAGAAATGTTTGTAAGGTGCAGCCCGGTACAAAGTTATGCTGGTGGTGTAATTCACTTGCGCTATCCCACATATGGTGGCCCGGGCGAAAATCAAAAAATCTGGTGCCTAAATCTAACTGCATGGTTATAGTGTCTTTTTGTGTAAGGGCCAGGTTTATTACTTCGCGCACTGTTACTGAAGCAATAGCTCCATCAATTAAATTATGTTTTTTTGCGTTATCAATGATCTCTTTTGCGGGTATTCCTAACTCATACATTCCCGCATCATGAGAACCCGGCAATGCAAACGTGCTAAAAGGAATAATGCGGAGTGCCTGATCTTTTGCAAGCATATCTCCCATCCATGATCGATGCGAATCTGAGACATATACATAGCATTGATGAGCGCGGCCTACACCTGAATCGTGAAAACCATAAGATACTGCGTATTCTTTGGTAACAACAGAAGGGGTTTTAAGCATCTCAGTCATGTTACTGCTTCCCAAATTGCCGGTTGTAGGTGCAATCTCGCCATAGCGGTCAAGCAACTTCTCGTCCTGCTGATTTATTTTGCGGTATACCTGAAAATCAAATTTTCCGTAATGCTCAAATACTCCAATATCTTTCAGATGAATGGTTGTTGTGTCTTCCGTTATATAAGGCGGAACTTTACAATCAAAACGTTTGAGCTCGGTTCCCTTAGTTTTAGTTCTGATATAATATTTACCGTTGCTTACGTACGTATAAAAATCTATACTCTTACTTACTATTCCCATAATGTTTTTTTTATTAATGCCCGCAATTAAAACCATGAGCGGAGAGCCGTTTATTAAAGTGGTTCCTGGACTCCACTGTTTGTACTTTTTGTACTGGAGCCAAAGTAGAGTTAAAAAAACAATGGCAGCATTGCTTTACCTGCATTTCGTATCCGTCTAATTGCTTTTACCGGTATTTCGCATCCGTTTAATTGCTGTCAGCATTTTTCTGCAACACCACAACATTGTTTTTGCTGCGATAAGCTTTCTGATGGAATCCCGAATGAAAAATCCGGGACAAGTCGATGGAATAATGAGATTGGATTTAAAACACTGAAGAGGAATTTCGCTTCAGAAGACACGACCCAACATTCCAATCTTCCATTATTCCACTAAAGAGCATTTTTCTTCCGTTTTATCCGTTTTATAGCTAAGAAACGTTTTGCTTTTCTTCCTGTCACAACAGAAAAATTTTACATTTGCCGCCCCCCTGATTATTTGAGAAAAACAATAAATTAATTAGAACAAATGTCATAAACACATTTTTTCTTATTAAAAATTGTGTTTATGTTTTTAAAATTAAGAAGGGCCAGGCATTTAATTTTTCTTTTCTGCGTACTGCTCCTTGCGCAAAAATTTTCTGCACAAACCTACCCTGTACAAGCAACCACTATTTTAGTTCCACCGTTTTCTGGTTACTTGCAGGACTTTGCAAATCCAACAGGACAAAAATTAAAATTGCTTTTGGTGTTCAATGATTTTAATAAACCTTCTTATAATGTAAAAATAAAATTTCGCCTTGCCGGACAAAATGTGAGTATACAAAGCAAGCAATTTTATTTTTCAGGCCCAATCACTTTAACACCCGGTGTTCCTTTAGAATTGAGTGGCGATGATCTGGCGCCAATTTTAGACGACAACAATTTAAATTTTAGCGGAATAAATTATAATGATTATGTACAACGCAAAGTTTTACCCGAAGGTTTTTATACTTTGTGTTTTACTGTTTATGATAATGACAATCCACTCAACATTCCGGTAAGTGCAGAGGCCTGTGCTTTTGCGTGGATGTCTTATTGCGATCCGCCTTTTTTAAATTTACCGCTTTGCAACAGTATTACCCCTGTTACCAATCCGCAACAAATTACTTTTAACTGGGCCTGCGGCAATGCAGGTTGTCCATCGTCAATAGCAAACACAGAATATATTTTTGAGTTGTTCGAAATTTTTCCGGCTAATCAAAATCCAAATAATATTGTACAATCTACAATTCCCATTTACACCACAACAACACAAAGTACTTTATTCAATTACGGAATTACCGAGCCGCCTTTGCAATTTGGCAGAGAATATTGCTGGCGCGTAAAAGCAAAAGACGTAAACGGTTATGATTATTTTAAGAACAACGGTTATTCTGCGGTTTGCAAATTTACTTACGGAAGCAATTCTGGCTTGTTAGGTTCGGCAATTCAATTAGATTTAAACGCGCAAGCCATTCGTTACAACGCCGCAAAATTTTCGTGGACACCCAACAACGCATTTGCATCGTACCGTTTAGAATACAGAAAAACCGGCAACAGCGCCTGGAACTGGTTTGGCGATAATACTACAAACGCTTCTGTTGTAGAAAGCGATCTCGAAGCAATTACACAATACGAAGCCCGCGTGCGTGGAATTTTTGCCAATGGAGACAGTGCTGACTGGAGCGATGTTGTAAATGTTACCACTCCGCAAAAGACACCAATCAATTGCAACGATCAAAGTCCGGCAGTAAGTATGCAAAACTTTTCTGCGCTTACTTCTTTAATGCCCAATACAAAATTGCAAATAGGTCAGTTTGAAATGCGCGTTACTTCATTGCAAAACACCGCATCGCCAACGGGTTCATACAGCGGTTACGGACACGTTACCATGTTCGGCATTTTAAATGTGCATGTTCAGTTCACAAACATTTTGGTGGGAACAGATTTTATAGTTTATTCCGGAGAAGTGAAAGCGGTTTCGCAGGGCATCAGCAATTGGGTAAATGCATGGCAGCAAAATAATTTTGAGTACGATACTTCTTATTTTTATAATGGAAATATTGATACGCTTTACACTGACGGAAACGGAAACATTGTTATTGTAGGAGTGAGCGGTGATACTACACTTATTACCGGTGGTTACGGCAACGGCGCATTGGTCACCGATTCAGACGGCACGCAGTACGTTGTAAATGCAGACGGAAGTGTGACTCCTGTTACCGGAGCGTTTTTGTCGTACAGCACTTCTCCCTTATCTGAAAAAGAAAGAAGTATTTTAAAGAAAGCGCTTAAACTTTTAAAAGACGATTACGCTCTCTCCACAATAGAAAATCTTAAAACAACTTACGAAACAAAAAAATCTGCTTTTAATGATGCCATGAGTCAAAGATACTCAGGCCTTGGTCTTGAATATTCTGAAACTGAAAATCAAAACAGCAATGCTATAGTTTCAGAAGAGAATTCCGGATTTTTTGTTGTGGTAGAAAATAAACCAGGCGCATTAAATTCCACAGATCAAAAACACATTGATTATAAAAACGCAGAGTTTGATTTGAACGTTGCAAGAATTGCCAGAGCCTTTGCGCGAGAAACAAATGCAAACATTGATATTGATCTGATAGGAAATTATTTAAAAGTAGAAACAAAAACCTACAGAACTTTTGTGGCTGATAATTTATTGCAGAATAAAACAGAAGATGAAATTGCAGCATTGGTGAAGGAAAAGGGATTGGTGGATTTGGTGAAAAGTTCAGTGAAACGAAAAACTACTATAAAGTAATGACGCAGAAAAAGAATTTTTAAGGACTAAAGTCCGGAAATTTATTCCATGTTTTCCTCGGAGAATTCGAAGTGGAAATTCGATGGTGGGGCTAAAGCCCCGATGAGTTGTTTCTGGTCAGACCAACGGGCTAAAGCCGCGTGGGATATTGAGAAAGTTAAAAGGAGTGATCTATTTGTTAAACAAATCACTAACTGAAGAGAAAAAGTAAACAGGACTTGATCAGGTTGTAATACTAAGAAATTGAAAGTGCAGAGTATAAAAACCTACCCGTCTTTGATTGAAGGGTTAAGAAGAAAAAGTAAAACAAAACTTTAACTAAATTATGGTAACAAGAAATTGAAAGTACAGAGTATAAAAAATCAATAACCCTCCCGTCTTTAGCTGGAGGGTTGGGAGAAAAAGTAAACGGACCTTAGTTAGATTGCGGAGTAAAAAAATAATAACCCTCCCGTCTTTAGCGGGAGGGTAAAAAAAGTTAAAATGGAAATGGGCTTTAGCCCAAAAGAGTAGAAATTAATAATAGAAAAACTAAATTATGTCATTTGTCAGAATCTATGTCCACACAGTTTGGGCAACATTGAACAGAGAGAAATCTCTTCAGCCCGAAGCCAGAAAGATTATTTTCGATCACATAAAAGAAAACGCAGTTAAGAAAGAAATATTTATTGATTGCATTAACGGCTATACAGATCATGTTCATTGCCTGATTTCATTAGGCAAGCAACAAAGTATCTGTGATGTACTTCAGCTAATCAAAGGAGAGTCATCTTTTTGGATAAATAAAAATAAGATCATCCCAACCAAATTCAGGTGGGAAGAACAGTTTTATGCAGATGCGATTAGTTTTTCTCAAATTGATAATGTTAGAAAATACATTTATAGTCAGGAGGAACACCATAAAAAGGTTACCTGGCAAGAGGAGTGCGACAACTTTTTGAAAGACTTCGGTTTGTACGAACAGGTAAAATCGAAATTGGGCTAAAGCCCGAAGAGAATGAGAACGAAAAGACCTGCAGGCTAAAGCCGTGCAGGATATTGATTGAGTAAAAATTATATTACAGAATTACC
>JACMLS010000737.1 GCA_014379485.1 Bacteroidia bacterium
GCATTTGCGTTTTGCATTTGCATGGGCGTAACCGCACAGGTAAACACACCTGCAACACCTAAACCAAGTAATGCAGACATTAAATTTGAAAAAAATTCTCACGATTATGGTACAGTAAAATATGGCGCTGATGCAAGTTATGAATTCAAATTTACCAATACGGGAACTGAGCCTTTAGTAATAAATGCTTGTGAGCGAAGCTGTGGTTGCACTACACCTACCTGTCCTAAAGAACCCATTCTTCCAGGTAAAAGCAGTATTGTAAAAGTTAGTTACGATACAAAACGACCCGGCCCCATAAATAAAACGGTTACTATAAAATCAAACGCAAAATGTGGCGAAGTGAAAATAACAATTACGGGAACAGTAGAAGCGCAACCTGTTGAAGAACCGTTTCCGACAGAAAAAAAAGAAAATAACGGAACACCTCTCGCAAAATAACAAAGTAATTAAGCACGTTTAAATAAATTACTTGCAATGAGAAAAACAATTTACTCTGTTGCATTTATTTTGTGTGCAGTAATTTGTACAAACAAAATAAATGCGCAACCAATTGTATTGGCCGAAACTGACCCGAATGCACCAGAAATAAAATTTGAAACGGATACTCTAAAGTATGGTTTGATAGAAAACGGATCGGACGGATGCAGAACGATGAAGTTTAAGAATGTTGGGAAAACTCCGCTGATCATTCAGGATGTAAGGGGTGATAATGCAATTGCAAGAAATGGCGACACAAAGACCTGGGCACAAGAGCCTGTAGCCCCCGGAAAATGGGGCGTGATAAAAGTTTACTACGATACAAAACGAACGGGGCCTTTTGTGAAATATTTGTATGTTGAATCGAATGCAAAGCAACTGAAAATGCGATTAATCATCAGCGGAAAAGTAAAGCCACCAGAAGAAACCGAATTAAAAGAAAACTGATTTACGGCACAAAACTTGTATTCTATACATCAATACTAAATCTTTCAATTATGTTAAGCTTAAAAAAAATAATTTTCGGATCTTTTTTACTTGTAACAGTTATTTCAGCATTAAAAGCGCAACCCGTTTCTACAGAACTTATAGACCCCATGGCTGCAGATCTGAAATTTGAAAAAGACACAATTAAATACGGTCTTTTAGAAAACGATGCGGATGGCTGGAGAACGATGAAATTTAAAAATACCGGTAAAAGTCCGCTTGTCATCCAAAACGTACATGGAGAATGTGGCTGCACAACAGCCAAAGATGGAGACACAAAAACATGGACGCAGGAACCTGTAGCGCCCGGTAAATGGGGAACCATAAAAGTTCATTTCGATACTAAACGAACAGGCCCATTTGTAAAAAGAGTTTTTGTTGAATCAAACGCAAAAAACCCGAAAATGGAGTTTATGATAAAAGGAGAGATAAAGGCCCCTAAACCTAATGGCGTAAATACCCCAACAATTAGTCCTGCACCCGGTCCTCAAAAAAAACTTCCTTCTATTAAAGCCAAAAAGCCGTAAAGCTCCTTTCGTCCATGATAATTTTAACAAAAAAGTCTATGGGCCTAAGCACAGGTACTATAAAAAATAAATATGTATTTTAGCCGCGTAAACCACACCCAATGAAAAAAAGACTGTCCATACTTTTCCTCCTCTCTTTCTGTTTTTTGTTTAGTTTTTCGCAAAAGGGACCTCGTTTAAAATTTACGGAAACCAAACACAATTTTGGTTACTTGCAAAAAGGCGATATTGATACACTCAATTATCCTTTTATAAATGACGGAGGACAACCACTGATTTTTACCGATTCTAAAGTAGAATGCAATTGTACCAAAGTTATTTTACCAAAAGATCCGGTTGAACCCGGAGGTTCAGGTGTTGTTACTGTTATTTATGATACCAAAGGAGCTTACGGCATTCAGGACAGAAAGGTAATTATCATTTCCAATTCTAAAAGCGGCGAAGAAACACTGCACTTTAAAGGCGAAGTGCTTGTAAAGAAAAAACTTGGCTTCTGATTCCCTAAAATTTTAATTTTCTGCATTGAGTTTCCCGGTTTAAACATTAAAATAAACCGGAGGGATTCTGTATATTTGTTTTCTTCATAAAAATCTGTGAAGATTTTTTTATTTACATTTTATGCCGAAAATCTCATCAAAGGCTGCAAAAATGCCAGCCTCTCCCATCAGAAAACTGGTTCCGTTTGCAGAAACTGCTAAAAAAAAAGGAATAAAGATCTACCATTTAAATATAGGCCAACCTGATATTGAAACGCCGGCAAGTTTACTGAACGCTGTAAAAAATGCAGATATAAAAGTACTGGAGTACAGCCACAGCGCCGGAATAGAAAGTTACCGGAAAAAATTATGTGGCTACTATAAACAATATGCAATTGATGTAGATCCGTCTGACATAATTGTTACAACGGGTGGATCAGAAGCCATTCAGATTGCACTGATGACTTGCTTTAATCCAGGAGATGAAATAATAATTCCCGAACCGTTTTACGCCAACTACAACGGGTTTTCTACTGCAAGCGATATTGTGATAAAACCAATCCGCAGTTATATTGAAAGCGGATTTGCATTACCACCAATTGAAGAATTTGAAAAACTGATCACACCTAAAACAAAAGGAATCATGATCTGCAATCCCGGAAATCCAACGGGATATTTATATTCTGAACAAGAGCTTGAATCATTAAAAGAACTGGTTTTAAAATATGATCTTTTTTTATTGAGCGATGAAGTGTACCGTGAGTTTTGTTACGACGGAAAGGAATACGCTTCTGTAATGCATTTGAAAGGAATAGAAAACAATACCATCTTGCTTGACAGTATTTCTAAACGTTATAGTGCCTGCGGTGCGCGCATTGGTTGCATGATCTCTAAAAACAAAGAGGTAATAGCCTCTGCATTAAAATTTGCGCAGGCAAGATTAAGCCCACCTACATTCGGGCAAATTGGTGCAGAAGCTGCTATTGATACGCCTGCATCTTATTTCGAAGGAGTAAAAAAAGAATATGTTGCACGCAGAGATTTTGTTATAGATGCCTTAAATAAAATTCCGGGAGTGTTTTGTCCTAAACCAAGCGGAGCCTTTTATTGTATTGCACGTTTACCTATTGATGATGCAGATAAATTTTGCCAGTGGTTGCTTGAAGATTTTAATTACAACAACCAAACGGTAATGCTTGCACCTGCAACCGGATTTTATTCAACCCCCGGAGAAGGCAAAAACGAAGTTCGTTTGGCTTATGTTTTAAAAATTGAGGATCTTAAAAACGCAGTACTTTGCCTGGAGAAAGCACTGGAGGTATATAATAAAAAATAAAACCGCATGAGGATCTTTTTTTCTGTTCTGTTCTTCCTTGCCGGAATTTTTGTTTTTTCGCAGGAAAAAAAATACAAAGATCTTTTCGAAAAAAAAGCGGATGTGCTGGAGATAGCGCGTAAATATCGTTTTCCAAAATACTATGCAGAAAAAGCTGAATTTACTTATGACTTTACCTTATACAATTATTCTGATCCGGCCACAGTAGAAGTAAATGAAACGGTGAAAGTAAAATTGATTGCTGCAGAAAACAGTGTTGTATATAAAGACGCAATCTTTTATGATGATCAGAGTTCTGTTGAGTATGTAAAAGTTCTGAATGATTCAAAACAACAAATTCCTACCGAGGTGCTTTACGGGAATTACCAGAACGACAATATTTTTCATGATGATCTTAAGCTGGCTGTTTATGAAGTGAATATGCCTTCTACCGGTACATCAAGAACAATTGAGTACAAAAAAAAATACAAGGATTCAAAATACCTTTCACGCGTTTACTTTAATAACGAATATCCGGCAGAAAATGTAGTGATTAAAGTTGAAGTGCCCGACTGGCTCAATGTAGAGTTTATGAAATTTAATTTTGATAAATTAAAAATTGACGAGCACACAGAAACAAAAAAAAGTAAAGACGGCAAAACAACTATTACCGTATATACATTTGAAGCAAAAAATGCCGATAAGTTCCGTGAAGAAAAAAATGCACCTTCTACAGAATCTGTATATGCGCACATGTTTGTAATTTTTAAATCTTTTAAGGCGGACGGAAAAACCAATGACCTGATGAAAGATATGCAGGGCCTTTACAACTGGTGCAACGGATTGTGTAAGAAAGTAGAGAACGACAGTAGTAAATTAAAAAAAATTGTAAGCGAACTGGTTGCCGGAAAAAAAACAGACGAAGAGAAAATTGAATCTGTTTTTTACTGGGTGCAGGACAAGATCCGTTACATTGCTTTTGAAGAAGGGATTATGGGATACAAACCCATGTCTGCAGACAAAGTATATGCACAGTTGTATGGCGATTGCAAGGGCATGGCAAACCTTTTAAAGAACATGCTTAAACTGGGAGGCTTTGATGCGCGTTTGACCTGGATAGGCACAAGAGATATTCCGTACAAAGAACTTTTTCCGACACTCGGAATTTTTAACCACATGATCTGCTGCGTTATTGTAAATGAAAAAAAATATTTTGTGGATGGAACAGAAGATTTTGTGGCATTGGGAGATTATGCACACCGTATACAGGGAAAAACCGTTATGATAGAAGACGGAGAAAAGTTCATTACAGAAAAAATTCCGGAGTTTGGTTACGAACGTAATAAGCAGGAATCTGTTGTAACACTAAAACTGGAGAATGGAAAACTAAAAGGTAAAAAAACCTCTGTTTACAACGGAGAAGAAAAACTTAACCTGCTAAATGGTTATTCTTCATTAAAATCAGAAACAAAAGAAATTGCGCTTAAAAATTACCTTACCTACAGCGACAAGAATGTAAAAATCTCAAACATTGTACACTCAGATCTTTCAGAAAGAAAAAAACCAACAGAGATCTCTTTCAATATAGAAATTGAAAATTACAATTACCAGACAGAAAAAGAATTATTCATTTATCTGGATGCGGATAAGGAATTTGAAAACTACCAGTTTGATTCGATAAGAAAAAACGATTGGGAAATGGATCATAAATTATTTATTTCATCTACCAGCACTTTTGAAATTCCGCAAGGTTATAAGATCAGTTCTATTCCGAAAGGATTTACCACAGAAACAGAAGATTATAAAGTGGAGATGATCTATAAACAGGAAGCGAATGCCATAGTATATACAAAAACACTCATCTTTAAAAATGCCATTATCCGGAAAAATGATTTCAAAAACTGGAACCAAAGTGCCATAAAAATGCGGAAAGTTTATAATACGCCTCTCGTGTTCAATAAACTATGAAGAAAAAAATAAATATACTGGGCCTTTTTGTTTTAGTTTCCTGCACCGCATTTTCGCAGGTCAGAAACGAATCTGATTCTATTTTAATAAAAAAGCAAGCTGAAGAAATTGCTAAACTTTCTAAAAAGCTGGATTCAATCGCCAACTTAAAAAAAGAAGTGGTCAGAAGTACATCCGATTCCATTTTAATAAAAAAACAAACCGAAGATTTTGTAGTACTCTCAAGAAAATTAGACTCTATTGCACGCGTTAAAAAAGATTCCTTAAAAAATGC
>JACMLS010000079.1 GCA_014379485.1 Bacteroidia bacterium
ACGTAGATGAATATATTTTTTTGCAGCCAGAAAAGAAAGTACAGATAGTACTTGAAAAACTGCGCCACACGATTAGAACAACGGCACCCGCAGCAGAAGAACTGATCAGTTACGGTATGCCCGCGTATAAATTGCACGGAATGCTTGTTTATTTTGCTGCTTTTAAAAATCATTGCAGTTTTTTTCCAGGAAACTCTTCGCTTGTAAAAGAATTGCAGGATGAGTTGAAACCATATAAAACTGCAAAAGGCACCATACAGTTTACAGTTGAAAAACCTTTGCCGGCTTCTCTTGTAAAGAAAATTGTAAAACTGAGAATGAAAGAAAACCTGGCCAAAAGCAAAAAGTAACATCCTGAAAAAAAATCAGTTCCTTTTTTTTAATTTTCTAAGATATTTTGGTGGTCTGGGCTATTTTAAAATGGCTCTTAACGAAATACCCTGCATTTAATACAATGTTGAGCGTAAATTCATGAGCCGCTTTAAGGTAATTGCAGAATGTATATTTGTAAATGTTTAATAAAATACCGGATTAAGGCACTATTTTTTTTCGTGTTCATGTTGTTTTATGTTTTTGCCTTTTCTCAAAATGATTCAATACTTAACAGAAACCGGTTAATTGACACTTTAACAAAAGCTTTTGAAAAGCAGAAAGGAAAGAAAACAAAAAAACGACAACCCATTCCTACAGACAGTCTTGAGCCGATCTTTTACAGAGATTCAATTAAATTGATAACGCCCAAACTTATTCGTACGGAGGCGCGTTTAGACTCGCGTACCAGCAGTTTTCAAAACACCAAAGTAAATATTTACGGGTATTACGTTGGTGTATTGGTAAAAGCAAAACTTAGTCTTGGCGCGGGCTATTACCGCATCAATACAGTGTTGCCGGTAAAAAAAGTGGTGGATGGTGTAGACATAAATACCTCGCTTATTGTAAACTGCGGCAGCCTGAACTCTGAACTTATATATTTTAACCGCAGATTTATTTCTCTTGGTTTTCCGATTGAATTTGCTTTTGGTCAGTATAACTTAACCAATACGCTTACAGATGGCGGCCAGGTAATTGATCAGCAAATAAAATTTCTGGCTTTTACCAATTTCGGTCTTTCAGCAACATTTAAACCTTTTAAGTTTATTGGTCTCAAATTAATGGCGGGTTACAGAAAATCCATTTATCCCGAAGAAAAAACATTTCAATTCAATAGTGTTTATTCTTCACTTGGCTTATTTGTAGATGTTTTGGATATCAGAAGAAACATACAAATGTATAAGCTTTTAAAACGCCATAAAAAAGTAAAGAATTCTCTTTCTACCTGGGTAGATCTTTTAACGGATTAGAATCCAGATTCATTTTAAACGACTGATATTCAATCGCCTGACAAAACATTCAGGCTTTTAACAAGTTTGTTGTCCAATTCCGCAATTCCAATCGTCATTAGGGTGTAATTCAATTATTAAAACAATTTAAAACCTAAAAAAATGACAAACAAAGAAAATTCACTCAATTGGTTTGAGATTCCGGCAGCAGACATTAAACGTGCAAGTAAATTCTACGAAACAGTTTTTGGAATTGAAATGCCGCAACAGGAAATGATGGGAATGAAAATGGCCTTTTTTCCGGCAGAGGATATGAATGGAAAAGTTTCTGGCAGCCTTGTTGAAGGACCAATGCACAAACCAAGTGCTGAAGGAGCAAAAGTTTATCTGAACGGAAATCCTGATCTTAACAACGCGCTTTCTAAAATTGAAAAAGCCGGAGGAAAAGTGGTAATGCCAAAAACAAAGATCTCTGATGAAATAGGGCACATGGCTTTTTTCATCGATTCAGAAGGAAATTCAGTTGCATTGCATTCAAATAAATAAATAATTTATTATTAACCATTCTGTAATTTATAAATCCGAAAAACGGCCTTTAATTACAGAAACAAAAAAAA
>JACMLS010000738.1 GCA_014379485.1 Bacteroidia bacterium
AACAAATGAAATTCCCCATTGACCCTTCGCTTGAATTACGACTCAAAAAAAACTGGAGCAACAAAGATTCTGTATTTGCAATTCTTTCTGAAATTGAATTTGTAAGAACATCGCTGATAGAAGAGAACATGAATCAGCCCGGAAAAAAGAATACTTTGCTCCTGCAATTCAGCAACCTAATTGAAACCGGAATTGCATTTTATCAATTCGCCAAAACAAAACCATCAAAAGCCCAAAGAATGCAATGGGATGATCTTAAGTTGAATTTTGAGAATTTTTATTCTGCCATGAAAGTTTATGAAAATGAAAGTGAGAAAATAAAAACAATTTTAGCTGCCCCGCGCATTGCTTACGATGATACAACAGCAAAAACACCTGTAACAGTTACGGAAAAAAACGGGGTAATGCTTATTGAGGGTGGAGCGCCCATTGAAGACGAAGGCGGAAAACAAAAACTTCCAACCGATACAGAAATTAAACTCACTTACGAAAAACTGCTGGGCTACAGAAAGATCCTCCTCAATTGATCTTCGTTATGAACGTTGCACCGTTGTGTGACCCCTTTTCCTTACCTCTACTTTCGTTTTTTTTCGTTAAATTTACTTTCGGCAAAAAAACATCTCTACATGAAAAAATTACTTACTTCTGCTGCATCTCTGTTTTTTATTTTTCACTTGCAGGCGCAAACGCTTACCTGGAGTAAATTCACAGATTCAACTGTTACATTTTCCTCTCCGCGTGCCAGCGATTTAAATGGCGACGGAGTGAAAGACATTATTATTGGCGCAGGTAAAGATGGGCAGCAAACCAATTACGGAATTCTTGCATTAGATGGTGTAAACGGAAATAATTTATGGACCTTGCCTGCTCCAAATGAAGTTTTTACAAGTCCGGCCTTTATGGATATTACCGGAGATAATATTGACGATGTTTTTTTGGGAGGAAGAGATGCACAATTATACGCCATCAACGGTGCAACCGGCGCAATTATCTGGGAATTTTTTCCACCAGCTTTAAATCCGATTGACAGCGGCTTATATAATTTTTATTCCGTTCAGTTTGTTCCCGATCAGAATTCTGATGGTGTTTCTGATCTGTTAGTTGCTAACGGTGGAGACCACGCGGCTCCTGTATGGCAAACAAACCGCCCGCCCGGACATTTAATGGTGGTAGATGCAATGAACGGAGATGTATTGGCAAAAGCGGTTGTGCCTGACAGCGCGGAAATTTATTGTTCGCCGGTTGTTTCAGAATTACGCGGTAACGGAACTTTGTATGTGATTTTCGGAACCGGCGGAGAAACACTTGGCGGCTCTATGTGGGTGGCAGAATTGCAAAACGATTTAATGAACAACGATTTGTCTAACGCGGTTGCCATTCGCACAAACGCAACAAAAGGTTTCGTTGCACCTCCATCCATCGGAAATTTTTCCAACGACGGAAACCTGGATATAATTGTGCAGGGTTATGACGGAAGTATTTCCCGTTACTACGGTGGAAATTTTTCTTTGAAATGGTCTACTACGATTCCCGGTTGCGAATCAAGCGCGGCCCCCTGCTTAGGAAATTTTACAGGAAGTATTACTCCTGATGTTTTTTGCGTATTGTATAAAGGAGTAGCGCCATCCTACAGTGATTATTACCAGGTAATGCTTAACGGAGCCAATGGCTCACTCACTTTTAAAGACAGCATCAGTTTCATGCATTTTACTTCGGCAAACGCTTTTGACAGTAACGGAGACGGAAGAGATGAGGTACTGATCTCTGTAAATAATCACGTCGGACATTTCCAGCATCAACTAAAACTGATCGATTTTCAAAACAATACGGTAAATAATTTTTGGGCAAGCGAGGCAGGTTCTAATTTAGGTAGCACGCCTTATATAGGAGACCTTGACAACGACAATAAATTAGATATTGTTTTTTCTTTTCGCGCAGACAGTATGAATCCGATGGGATGGAAAGGCCTTCGTGTAAAACGTCTTTCAACAAACATAAATATGCCCATTGCAGGCATTGCCTGGGGAAGTTATATGGGAACAAAACACGACGGGCATTACACATATAACGTAACACCTTGCGCACCGGGAAGTATTTTTTCAGGAGTTTCAGCAAACAATCCAAGTTGTAACGGATTTGCTGACGGTTCAGTTATTCCGTTTACAGCCAACGGAACTGCACCCATAACTTTTTTATGGTCAAACGGATCTGTTGGAAGCACATTGACAGGTGTTGCTGCCGGAACTTATTCCTGCACAGTTACTGATTCAACAGGTTGTACAGAAACAAATAGTGTAACCCTGGTTGATCCGTTTGTTATAGGATTTGGAGGCGTGGTTCACAACACTTGTCCCGGAGGAAACAACGGCCAGGCTACCGTTACAAGCAGCGGTTGCGTGTGTATGTTTAGCGGTTGCACATTTTTGTGGAGTACAGGAGCAACTGCTTATACCGCGACAGCGTTGGCAGCCGGAACTTATTCTGTAACCATTACTCACCTTGGCGGATGCGTAGTAAATACTTCTATAATCATTAACGATGGCTTGCCTGTTATTGACAGCGCTTCGGCCCAAAATATTTCATGCTTTGGCTTTAATGACGGAAACATTGAATTGTTTGCAACAAATGCCGGAACCGCTGTTTACAATTGGAACAATGGGCCAACCACCGCAATCAATTCTACTCTTGATACCGGAAATTATTTTGTGTATGTGAGCGACGCAAGGCCTTGTTACGACACACTTAATTTTTCAATTACAGAACCAACTGCGCTTTTACTTTCAATGAATTCTACCCCGGAAAGCAGTTTTGGAATGAATGATGGAGGCGCTACGGCAATTGTTTCCGGAGGAACACCTGCTTACGCTTACCAGTGGAATGATGTTGCAAATCAAACCACAAATCCTGCAACAGGTTTAAGTACGGGTATGTACCAGGTTATTGTTACTGATGCAAACGGTTGCGTAACTACAGACTCTGTTTTGGTAAATACAACCAATTTCATTGGAGAAAATAATTCAGAGATCAGTTTTTTTGTTTATCCGAATCCTGCCAAAGAACTAATTAATCTGAATCTGAATGGAAATTTTTCTGAAGGTTGCGATGTGAAGTTTTACGACGAAAGCGGAAAACTCTTAGAGTACTTCGGACAGATCAGAAATAATTACTTAAAAATTGAGCGTGGTAATTTGCCTGGCGGAATTTATTTTATTGAGGTAAATTCAGGCAAGGCAAAGAAAAGTTTACGGGTTGTGCTGCAATAAATTTTAATTTATATCAAAACACAAAATTAAAAGAACCACTAAAAGCCCAGCCACGCAAATGCCTGTTTTGAATTATAGGTAAAAAATAAGCGGCCTTTACATCAAATAAAACGTATTTATTTTTAAACAATTCAACTCCCACGCTCGGGCTCACAGTTGGCAATAGTTCCGTTTTATGATCGTTGCTCGCAATAGCAACACCCGTTTTATAGCCGATGTACAAATTCATGAATTTATTATTTCCCCTTCCAAAATAGCGACTGTAAAAATCCTGCCCGAAATCAAACACAAACAGCTCAGAGTACGCCACCGAATCTTTTCTGATAGAATTTTTTGCAGCCTTAAATGCGCCCATCTCAAAATAACTTTTTCCTTTTGTAAACAAATATTTAATATTTATTCCCTGGTAAATTTCGTGAGACAAACCTTGCTTTGGTTGCTCAATCATCAGGTAAGTATATTCTGCACCGGGCATATGCACAAAATTTACCCTTGTGTAAGAAGGGCTGGTCGTTTCATCCCTTATAATTACTTTTATTTTATAAATTCCTTCTACACTTTCTATCAGTGCAAGTTTTTTCTTTGCTTCAAAGATCTGCTGATCCACTTCGCGCGTTTTTTCCCAGTGCTCATAGTATTTTACTGATTTTACCGAATCAATTTTAAACTGCATTTTTTCATACTCCTCTTTCTTCTTTTGCAGATATTGAAGCTGAAGATTTGCCTCATTCAATTGAGTGGTATTATCATAAGATCTTAACTCCTTTGAACTGATATAGCCAAGGGTTGCAATAATAGAATCAACCATCTTTGCATCCTTCTTGGGAATGTTGAAATGAAAAGTGTGCGAGAATTTTGTTTCATCCTGCTTTACAACAGTATAACCGAGCTTTGCGATCTGAATTTCAAGTTTTTTTCTGCTTGTATTGAATTCTGCGGTATACACTTCGTATTCCCACTCTGTAACAAAAACCGCATCGTCTTTTTCTTTATTCTTATAATTGTAGTTGTTGTTATAGCTCTGCGCAGATTGAATAAAAGGAAAAACCAGAAGAAATAGACTTAGAATAAGATTACTTTTTTTCATATGAAATTTTAAAGGAGTTACGATTTCAAAAGTAAAGCTTATTTGTGCTATTGAGAATGAAGCAGAAAAGTATTTCTGGAAAAAGATTTGCGGGAAATACAAATTGATACAATGAAACCCTGGCAGAATTAAAATTTTGGTGATTTTTAAAAAAAAGACAAAGTGTTAAATTGAAAAATGCAAATTAATCCGGTTTCGGATCTGCAAACAAGCAGTCAATAATATTCTCCTGAAACCAGTTAAAGATTTGTCTGTGTTTTGTATTTTCGTCTGTTTTAGTGCCTGCACTTAAAATTTGCGTTAAAGATTTTCTCAAGAAAAAGAAATATGAAGAATCCAATTTACATATTACTGCTCCTTTTTTCCCTTACCGGGAGTTTTGCTCAAAACACAGATTCTTTACGGAGTGTGTTCGCTAACACGGCATTGCCTGACACGCAACGTCTCAAGGCCATTCATTCTATTGCATGGAAACTGGCAGCCGACGATCCGGACAGCGCAATTTATTTTGCACAAAAAGAACTGGCATACGCACAAAAAAGCAATCTGAAAAAAAATCAGGCATCCGCGCTCAACACATTAGGCGTTGCTTATGATAATAAAGGTGAGTATGAACAGGCTTTGAAAATGTATAACGAGAGCCTGCGACTCTGGAAAGAAACCGGAAACAAAAAAAAGACAGCAAACGCGTTGTATAACATTGGGATCATTTATCGCAAAAAAGGAAATTACCCATTGGCGCTTGATCATTATTTGCAGGCACTTACTATTCAGGAAGCAAGCGGAAACAAAACGGGAATGGCATTGTCCTATAACAGTATTGCCATTCTGTATGAGGATGAGGGCCGTTATGACAAAGCATTCGACTATCACAACAAAAGTCTGGTCATTGAAAAAGAAATGAATGATGAAGAAGGAATTGCAATTACCTATAACGGAATGGGTCTGCTTTCATTACACCAGCACAATTACATCAAAGCCATTGAGTATTTTCAAAACGCTATTACTATTTATGATAAACTGGGACATAAAAAAGGAAAAGCAATTGCTTTAAATAACCTTGGCCTTATATATGGCGAAAAAGGGGAACCTGAAAAAGCGCTGCAGTATTTTACAGCAAGTTTTGAGTTAAAAAAAGAAACGAACAACATACAAGGCATGGCCTCTTGCCAATCCAACATGGGTGTACTTTATTTACAAATGGGAAAGATGAAGGAGGCTGTACAATCATCTTCTGCAGCCTTAGTGATCAGTGAAGAGATAGGAGACCTTGAAACAAGCAGCTTGTGTTATGAGAACCTGGCTAATGTGTATGCTAAAACCGGAAAATATAAAGAGGCATACGAAAGCCATGTGCAGTTTAAAATTTTACGTGACAGTCTTTTTAATTCTGAAAACAGCAAACAGTTAAGCGACCTGAAAACCAATTTTGAAGTAGAGAAAAAATCGGTAGAACTTACTGCCGAAGCACGCATAGAAGAAGAAAAAATAAAAGCCGCCGGTGCTGCTGAAAAAAAACAACAAGGAATAATTATCTGGTTTCTTGTTGCCGGAATTGTTTTCGCAGGTATTACGCTGAGTTTTGTCATCAATCGTTTCCGCCTTACAAAAAAACAAAAAAGAATTATTGAAGAACAGAAAATAAAAGTAGATGAGGCCTTTGAGCAGTTACACGAAAAGAACAAAGAAATACTCGATAGCATTTATTACGCAAGAAGAATTCAGCGGGCGCTGATTACCAGCGAAAAATACATTGAACGAAATTTACGCGAACTGATGAAACGCTAAGGGGAAAACTATTCCTAAGTTTAACCACACACATAAAAGAGTGAGGTTAGAACTTTGGAAGGGTTTACCTCCGGCGGTGGGTACTAAATAGTCACATCATTCCCGTGTATTCCGTTTTCATGACAGGCAATAAAGTTTTCCTTATTCTCAAAATAAGAAAGTACTTCCGTTTTTTTCAGAAAAGTTGACTCATCAGAAATTAAAATTTTATAAGAAGAAAACTCCCAGTCAGCCAGACTCTTAACCATCCTGGCTTCCATAGGATTTTTATGAATATAGCAAACGACATTCCTGAAATAATTTTCATCCCTGACTCCTTTTCTTTTGAAGGTTTTGATAAATAAATTTCCCATTCTATCATGCTGTTTGTTAAACGCCTGGGTATAAGAACTGAAGCATCGCGAAAATTGTCTACTGTTGAATTCCACAAAATCCTGCACATCCGGAAATTTATTCAACATCTCTTCCTCAGTTTTCATTTTAAGAAGCAAATGAAAATGATTTGGCATTAAACAATAACAATAGATATCAGCAACAGGCGCAACATAAATATGATATCGTTGCAGGAAGAAAAAATAATTTCCCCTGTTCATAAAAAGATTTTCCCAACCATTTGCCCGATTATAAATATGATAAAACTCTCCGGGAATAAGTGGTTCAGTAACATCAGTCATAGCAACGAAGGTAAGGGAAAACTTGCAACCCAGATAAAACAGGTAAAACTATTCCAAAGTTTACCACACACACCAAAGAGTGAGGGTAGAACTTTGGAATAGTTTTACACGCGCGCTATTTTTCAAGTTTTCCCCAAACACCGAGTGGTAATTTTACTCCGCTTTGTGCGGCAATAAAAAGTTCTCCGATGGATAAATGCGAATTGCTTTTTTTCGAAAAATCT
>JACMLS010000739.1 GCA_014379485.1 Bacteroidia bacterium
CGTTGAAGTGGCATTTGCCCTCCTTCAAATCCACGCTTTGAGCTGTAACCAGAACGTGATTGTGCTCCTTTGTGTCCGCGTGTTGCAGTACCACCACCACCGGAACCTTGTCCGCGGCCTCTTCTGAAATTTGTTTTTACAGCGCCTTTAGCTGGCTTTAATGTATTTAAGTTCATCGTTTTTCTTTTTAAGCTTTTTCAACTTTTATCAAATGTGCAACTTTTGTTATCATTCCCTGAATTGAAGGACTAAGTTCAGTCTCAATAACGTGATGCATTTTTTTAATTCCAAGTGCCTGCATCGTTTTGCGCTGACGAGCAGTTTGGCCGCTCACACTTTTTACCTGGGTAATTTTTACTTTTGACATCTTTACAGTTTTACAATTTTATTATCCGTTGAATACTTTGTCTAATGAAATTCCGCGCTGACGTGCAACTGTGAGCGGGTCACGTAATTTTACAAGGGCATCAAGTGTTGCTTTAACCACGTTGTGCGGGTTAGAAGAACCTTTTGATTTTGCAAGTACATCTGTAATACCAACGCTTTCTAAAACTGCACGCATTGCACCACCTGCAATTACTCCGGTTCCATGTGCTGCTGGTTTAAGAAATACTCTTGATCCGCCAAATTTTCCGTTTTGTTCGTGTGGAATTGTTCCTTTCAGAACAGCCACTTTTACAAGATTCTTTTTAGCATCATCAATTCCTTTGGTAATCGCGTCGGTAACCTCGTTTGCTTTTCCCAAACCAAACCCAACAACTCCTTTTTCGTTTCCAACCACAACAATTGCGGCAAAACTAAAATGACGTCCACCTTTTGTAACTTTTGTTACGCGATTAACAGCAACAAGCTTATCTTTTAGCTCGATATCGCTGCTCTTTACTCTTTTAATTACTTCTTTTGACATTTCTTATTTTTAAATATTTCTTAAAACTCCAAACCTGCTTCGCGTGCACCGTCAGCAACCGATTTTACACGGCCATGATACAGGTAACCTCCGCGGTCAAATACTACAGCTTTTATTCCTTTAGAAACTGCTTTTTCAGCAATTACTTTACCAACAGATTTAGCAACTTCTGTTTTGTTTCCTTTTTTGTCAAAACCCTTGTCGCGAGATGATGCTGCAAGAATTGTTTTTCCGGAAAGATCGTCTACCAATTGAACATAGATATCTGTATTACTACGGAAAACGCTTAAACGTGGGCGAGCCTCAGATCCTTTAATGATCTTACGGATCCTCAGTTTTATTCTTTTTCTTCTTTCGTATTTAGTAAGTGCCATTTTTGTATGAATTAAAAATTCAATTATTATTATTTTTTACTTGCTGATTTACCAGCTTTTCTTCTCAATATTTCACCAGAGAATTTAATACCTTTTCCTTTGTAAGGCTCTGGTTTACGCAGAGAGCGGATCTTTGCAGCAACCATTCCTAACAATTGTTTATCTGCACATTCCATTATTATTTTTGGATTGGACCCTTTTTCAGCAGTTGTAGTTGCTTTAATTTCAACAGGCAATTCAAGAATTATGTTGTGAGAATATCCTAAAGACAATTCCAGTAACTGACCTTTCATGTTTGCGCGGTAACCTACACCAACAAGTTCCTGTTCTGTTTTATAACCTTCAGAAACTCCTTTTACCATGTTGGCAATAAGGGCACGGTAAAGACCATGTAACGCTCTGTGACGTTTCTGATCTGTAGGGCGAACAACAAGCAGTTCTGCGCCGTCTATCTGAACAGTAATTTCAGGATTCATATCCTGAATCAAAGTTCCTTTTTTTCCTTTAACAGTAACCTTGCCTGGCTTTGCGTTTATTTCAACACCTGCAGGAATTGTAACGGGTAATTTTCCTATTCTTGACATGATTTGCTTCCTCCTTTAATTAATAAACAAAACATAAAACTTCTCCACCTACATTTAAATTGCGCGCTTCTTTATCTGTCATAACTCCTTTTGAAGTAGAGATAATGGCAACACCCAATCCGTTAATAACGCGAGGCATTTTTGCTGCTCCGGCATACTTACGTAAACCAGGACTTGAAAAGCGCTCTAATTTGCGGATTGCAGATTGTTTTGTTACCGGATGGTATTTAAGGGCGATCTTAATTTTCCCTTGTTGTTTTTCAACTTCTTCAAACTTGTAGTTAAGGATATATCCTTTTTCAAAAAGAATTTTTGTAATTTCTTTTTTAAGATTTGAAGATGGAATCTCAACGATTCTGTGGTTTGCTTTGATAGCGTTTCTTACCCTTGTAAGGTAATCTGATACTGTGTCTGTCATTTTTTATTTTTTATATCTTATCCCGCAAGCAGGATAATTATACATTAATACTTCGTCTCTAAAGAACAATTCTTACCAGCTTGATTTGGTAAGCCCGGGGATTTTCCCAAACAATACCATTTCACGGAAGGTAACACGGCTGATTCCGAACTGGCGCATGTAACCACGCGGACGTCCGGTTAATTTACAACGGTTACGGCCACGAACGGGTGATGAGTTGCGGGGCAATGTCTGAAGCAAATTGTAGTCTCCTGCTTTTTTAATTGCTGCGCGCTTTTCTGCATACTTATCTGCCAGTCTTTTTCTTTTGACCTCACGGGCCTTCATTGATTCTTTTGCCATTGAATTTTACTTTTTTTCTTGTTTTTTGAATGGAATACCGAATTCTTTCAATAACTGAAATGCTTCTTTATCAGAATTTGCAGTTGTAACGAATGTAATATCCATTCCATTCATATTTGTTACTTTATCAATATCTATCTCCGGAAAAATGATCTGCTCAGTAATTCCTAAAGTATAATTTCCTCTTCCGTCAAAACCTTTTTCGTTTACGCCTTTAAAATCGCGTATACGTGGTAAAGCTGCTGCAATAAGCCTGTCTAAGAACTCATACATTTTATCGCCACGCAATGTAACACGTACACCAATGGCAACTCCTTTACGGAGCTTAAAGTTAGAAATATCTTTTGAAGAATGAGTGGCAACAGATTTCTGGCCTGTTATCATGGTCATTTCTCTTGCTGCGCTTTCAATTAGTTTTTTATCAGAAACTGCTTCGCCAACACCCTGGTTAAGGCAGATCTTTTCGAGACGCGGCACTTGCATTACAGATTTGTATTTGAAATGCTCTTTTAATGCAGGAACGATCTCGTTTCTGTATTTGTCTTTTAATCTTGGACTATAATTTTCCATTACTTGATTACCTCTTTAGTTTTTCTTGAAATTCTTACAATTTTTCCGGTTTTCTCCTCGATCATACGACCAATTCTAACTGTTTTTCCGCCTTCAATAAGCATCAGGTTAGAAACATGAATTGAACCTTCCTTTTTTTCTATTCCTCCGTTAGGATTTTTAGAATTTGGTTTAGCGTGTTTAGAGATCATATTCACTCCTTCAACAATTGCACGCATTTTCTTTTTATCGATCGAAAGGATGTTTCCTTCCTGGCCTTTTGATTCTCCGGATACAACCCGAACTGAATCATTTTTCTTTAATTTAATTTTAAACATGGTGTTTTATTATTACAGCACTTCTGGTGCCAATGAAATAATTTTCATAAATTGTTTATCACGTAATTCTCTTGCAACTGGCCCGAAAATACGGGTTCCGCGAATCTCATCCTGTGGGTTTAAAAGTACACAAGCATTGTCATCGAAACGAATATAAGAACCATCCTGACGGCCGATCTCTTTTTTTACACGCACAACAACTGCTTTGCTCACTGTTCCTTTTTTCACGTTTCCAGAAGGAAGTGCGTGTTTTACAGTAACAACAATTTTATCACCAATAGAAGCATAGCGTCTTTTGGTACCGCCAAGAATTCTGATCACCAACACTTCTTTGGCACCGCTATTATCAGCAACTATTAACCTGGATTCGTTCTGTATCATTTTAAAATTTCTTTAAAAATCTTTTTATAAAATTATTTCGCTTTCTCAACCACTTCAACCAGTCTCCAGCGTTTTGATTTGCTGATAGGACGGGTTTCCATAATTTTTACAGTATCACCAATACCGCATTCGTTTTTTTCATCGTGTGCAACAAAACTGGTGGTCTTGTTTACGAATTTTCCGTATTTGGGATGTTTTACCTTACGTTCAACTGCAACTACAATTGACTTTTCCATTTTGTTGGAGGTAACAGTACCAATACGCTCTTTTCTTAATTTCCTTTCCATTTCCATTATGATAAATTATTTTGCTTCTTGTTTTCTTTTGGTCAATTCAGTATTCAACCTGGCAACTGTCTTTCTAACAGAACGGATTATCAATGGATTTTCTACAGGAGAAACCGCATGATTAATCTTTAGTTTTGCAAGGTTACCGTTTTCTTCTTTTATTTTATCAACGATCTCTTGAGTTGATAATAATAATATTTCTTCTTGTTTCATTTGTGTTTTTATTTTTTTATCACGAGGCGAAGTATTTCACTTCTGCTTCATGATTATTTTTCAGCTTTCGCTTCAGTATAATCTCTTCTAACAATAAATTTGGTTGTAACCGGTAATTTCTGAGCTGCAAGACGCAAAGCTTCTTTTGCTACTGCAATACTTACGCCTTCTGCTTCAAAAAGAATTCTTCCTGGTTTAACCGGAGCAACCCATAATTCAGGCGCACCTTTTCCTTTACCCATACGAACCTCTGCAGGTTTTTTAGTGATTGGTTTGTCAGGAAAAATTCTGATCCAAACTTGTCCCTCACGTTTCATAAAACGGGTAATTGCAACACGGGCAGCTTCAATCTGGCGTGCTGTAACCCAGCAACCTTCCATTGATTTAATTCCGAATGAACCGAAGGCCAATTGGTCGCCACGTTTGGCGTTGCCCTTCATTTTCATTTTTTGCTGCTTTCTGAACTTTGTTCTCTTAGGTTGTAACATCTTTAAAAAACTTTAATCTTATCCGTTAATTACTTTGTTTCTCTTTTTTTGCCACCGCGGCCACCTTTAAATTTAGGTCTGTCTCCTCTTTCTCCTGCATTGCCTCCACCCTGTCCTTCACGTCCGCCACCTTTTTTCTCTTTAGAAAGACCGATGTTAGGAGAAAGATCGCGTTTACCGAAGATCTCACCTTTACAGATCCAAACTTTAACTCCTATTCTTCCGTAAGCTGTATGAGCTTCTGCAACTGCATAGTCAATATCAGCACGGAAAGTATGTAATGGAATTCTTCCTTCTTTGTATCCTTCAGAACGTGCCATCTCAGCACCACTTAAACGACCACCACATTTCACTTTTATCCCCTCAGCACCCATTCTCATAGTTGAAGCTACAGCCATTTTCATAGCACGTTTGTGAGAGATACGACCTTCGATCTGGCGTGCAATACTGTCTGCAACCAAACGGGCATCCAGCTCAGGACGTTTAATTTCAAAAATGTTTATCTGAACTTCTTTCTTAGAGATCTTTTTTAATTCTTCTTTAAGTTTATCAACTTCTTTACCGCCTTTCCCGATAATGATTCCCGGACGTGCAGTATTAATAGTTACAGTTATCAATTTCAGTGTACGCTCAATAATAATTTTTGAGATACTACCTTTTGGAAGACGCGCTTTTACATAATTGCGAATGTTTTCATCCTCAACAAGTTTATCTGCATAATTATCTCCACCAAACCAGTTGGAATCCCATCCGCGGATATATCCGAGGCGTAATGAAATTGGATTTGCTTTTTGACCCATTTTTTTTCTTTATTTATCTGCCGTTATTTTTTAAGAGGGCAGTTTTTTAATTATTTTTTATCTAAAACTACTGTAACGTGATTTGAACGTTTTTTGATCCTGTAAGCTCTTCCTTGAGGAGCTGTACGTAAACGTTTCAACTGAAACCCGCTGTCAACAAAAACTTCTTTTACCACTAAGGTATCTGCATCAGGCTTTTGACCTGTTTTTTGTTCGTAGTTGTTAATTGCAGAAGTGATCAGTTTTTCAAGTTTAGTTGAAGAAGCACGTGTGTTGAATTTTAAAACACTTAATGCTTTGAAAACTTCCATTCCTCTGATAAGATCAGCCACGTAACGCATTTTCTGCGGAGAAGTGGGGCAATTTTTTAGCGACGCGAAATATCTCGATTTGTTCGCTTCTTTGCGTGCATCTGCTGTTACTCTTTTTCTTTTTCCCATTTCAGTTATTATTTGGGTTTATTTGCTGGTGACTTATCGCTCTTATTATGTCCTGCGTGTCCGCGGAACTGACGGGTCGGAGCAAATTCTCCCAGTTTATGTCCAACCATATTCTCAGTACAATAAACAGGAATAAATTTATTTCCGTTATAGACTGCAAACGTATGACCTACAAATTCAGGTGTAATAGTTGAGCGTCTTGCCCAGGTCTTAATTACCGTTTTCTTTGTTCCTTCGTTCATTTTTAAAACTTTCTTTTCAAGTTTTATATCTATGAACGGGCCTTTTTTTAATGATCTTGCCATCTTATTTCTTTCTTCTTTCGATGATTAATTTATTGGAAGCTTTTTGAGGATAGCGTGTTTTTTTGCCTTTAGCTTTCATACCTTTTCTTGATCTTGGGTGACCACCTGAAGCTCTACCTTCACCACCACCCATTGGATGATCTACCGGGTTCATTGCCACACCACGGTTACGTGGGCGACGACCTAACCAACGACGTCTTCCTGCTTTTCCATGCACCTCAAGATTGTGATCCGGATTTGAAACCGCACCAATAGAAGCCATGCAGGTAACTAAAATCATTCTCACCTCACCAGAAGGCATTTTTAATACAGCGTATTTACCTTCGCGGGCAGTAAGCTGACAAAATGTTCCGGCACTTCTTGAAATTGAACCACCTTGTCCCGGTCTCAATTCAATGTTATGTACA
>JACMLS010000740.1 GCA_014379485.1 Bacteroidia bacterium
ACCTGCTTAGGCAGCGCCGTAAATTTTACAAACACTTCTACCTACGCCGGAACTTCGGCGGCAAATAGTTTTTGGAATTTTGGCGATGGTACAACTTCTAATTTAGATAATCCATCTCACACATTTCCCGGAACAGGAACTTATAATGTTCAGCTGATAGCTTTTTCTTCTTATGGTTGTTCTGATACTGTAATTGTTCCTGTACAAATTCAAATGGCAATAAATCCTGCTTTTTCTTTCACTGCTAATTGCGCAGGGTCTGTTGCACAATTCAATGACAATTCAACAGTACCAGGAGGAAACATTACAATGTGGCAATGGAATTTTGGTGATGGCGGAACTTCTGTTTCTCAAAACCCAACACATATTTATGCTACTGCCGGAACTTACAGTGTAATTTTAAGTGTTACAAGCAACAACGGTTGTACCGGTGGCGACACAATACAAGTTACAATAAATCCATTACCTGTTGCAAATTTTACAAGCGCAGCAGTTTGTTTTGGAACAGCAACCGCTCTAGTAAACACCTCAAGTATTGCAAGCGGAAGTTTAAATTCATTTGCATGGGATTTTAATTCTGACGGAATTACTGATAACACTTTACAAAATCCCAACTGGATTTTTCCTGCATCTGGAACTGTGAATGTTACTTTAACTGTAACCAGCAATTTAAATTGTTCTGCAAATCACACAGGTCCGGTAGTAGTGTATCCGCAACCGGTAGCAGCTTTTGCAACAAATAATGTTTGTGAAGGACTTGCTTCTAATTTTTCTAACACAACAACAATCGCTTCTCCGGGAATTATAAGTTCAATACAATGGACTTTTGGCGACGGAGGAATTTCTGCTATTGCAAGTCCTGCACACACTTACGCTAACGACGGAACTTTTAATGTAACGCTTAGTGCAACATCTTCAAACGGTTGTGTGGGAACATATAATTCTCCCATAACAATTTATCCGGCGCCTGCTGCTGTTTTCACTGCACCGGGAGTTTGCAAAAATAATGCAACTGTGTTTTCAAATACTTCAAACGTAAGCAGCGGTTCTGTTACAGGGTATAACTGGGATTTTAATAATGACGGAATAACCGATAATACAAGTGCAAATCCGAATTATGTTTTTCCAACTGACGGAGCTTTTAATGTGCAACTAACAGTAACTACCAACAACGGATGTACTGCAAATACTTCAGTACAGGTAACAGTATTTCCATTACCTGTTGCCAATTTTGTTTCGGGAGCAGTTTGTTCTGGAAATGCGAGCAACTTTACAAACACTTCTGCAGTTAGCAGCGGTTCTGTAAATTCAGTTGCCTGGGATTTTAATTCAGACGGGATCACTGATAACACCACACAAAATCCGAACTGGTTATTTTCTGCTTACGGAACAATGAATGTAACGCTTACCGCAACAACAAATAATAATTGCAGCGCAAACTTTACCGGGCAAACAGTTGTACATCCGCTGCCGGTTGCAGCGTTTACAGTGCCCAATAATTGTGAGGGTCTTGCTTCTGTCTTCACAAATAATTCCACCATTCCAACAGGCAATATCGGTTCTGTTCAATGGAATTTTGGCGACGCAACTTATTCTTCATTAAACAATCCTATACACTCCTACCTGAACGACGGAACTTTTAATGTTACCGTTTCTGCTACTTCTGCTTTCGGTTGTATTGGAAATTACACTTCTGTTATTACCATTTATCCGGCACCAACAGTTTCATTTACTGCACCTGGTGTTTGTAAAAATATTGCAACTGCTTTTACAAATTCATCTTCTGTAAACAGCGGATCAATTACCGGATATGCCTGGGATTTTACCAGCGACGGAACAATTGATAACACAAGTGCAAACCCAAGCAACGTATACGCAACAGACGGAACATTTCCTGCTCATCTTACTGTAACAACAAATTTTAATTGTACAGCAGCCGTTACCATTGTTGTAACAGTGTATCCATTACCTGTTACAAATTTTGTTGCTAACGGATTTTGCTTAGGAATTCCTACAAACTTTACAGATGTAACCACTGTAAGCAGCGGAAGTATTACTATGAGAAAATGGGATTTTAATTCCGATGGATTTATTGATTTTACAGGCCTGAATCCAACTTACATTTATCCCGGAGCAGGAACTCAAAATCCGACATTACTTACCTGGACAAATAACAACTGCACAAACGCAAATCAAAAAGTACTTTTTATAAACCCAATTCCACAAGTGAGTTTTACAGTAAATGATCCTGCCGGCTGTCCGCAACACTGCGTTAATTTCAGCAACTTTTCTACTGTTGGAAGCGGAACAATTATTCATTACGACTGGAATTTTGGTGACAACAGCTCTCACTCAACAGCAATAAATCCGCAACATTGTTACAATACCGGAAATTATTCTGTAACGCTTACCGCAACAAGCGACAGCGGATGTGTTGGAACTGCAACAATGCCTAATATGATCACTGTTTATCCATCGCCCACCGCAGGATTTTCTTACAACCCCGGTGAGCCAGATGTGCTGGAACCACTTATCAGCATTACCGATCAGTCTTCGGGTGCAAACAACTGGCAATATGATTTTGGAGATGCAACAAACAGTACATTAGAAAATCCGCAACATTTGTATGCTACAGAAATTCCAACATCTTATACTGTAACGCAAATAGTTTCAAATACTTTTGGTTGCTACGATACAGCGGTGCAGGTAATAGAAATAAAACCTGCTTACACACTATATGTTCCAAATGCATTTACACCCAATGAAGATGGGAAGAATGACATTTTTAAAGCAGAAGGCCTTGGAATAAAAGAATTTCAGATGTGGATCTTTGACCGTTGGGGAAATATGATCTTCTTCTCTGATGAAATGGGAAAAGGCTGGGACGGAAAAGTTCAGAACGGGCGCTCTGATGAAGTAAGCCAGATAGATGTTTTTGAATGGAAAGTAATTGCGAAAGACATTAATGACAAGTCGCATAGTTTGCTGGGAAGTGTAACGTTGGTGAAATAAAATTCCAATCAGTCCCTTTAGTCCGGTAGTCCGAAAGTCCGTTGAGTCATTTGCAAGACTTTCGGACTTCGGACTTTCGGACTTTGTGACTATCTTTACAACCGATGAGCACAATACAAAAACAGATAGAAATAAAAAACCGCAAGGCTTCGTTTGAATTTTCTTTTCTTGAAAAATACATTGCGGGTATGGTGTTGCTTGGATCAGAAATAAAATCGATCCGCCAGGGCAAAGCAAATTTATCTGATGCCTATTGTGTTTTTGTAAAAGGAGAATTGTGGATCCGCAATTTGCATATTAACGAATATGAAAAAGCCACACATTACACTCACGTTCCTTTACGCGAAAGAAAATTATTACTCACGGCCAACGAACTAAAAAAATTAGAAAAGAAATTAAAAGACCAGGGCCTCACCATTATTCCCACCAAACTCTTCATAAACGAAAAAGGTTTTGCTAAACTTGAAATAGCATTGGCAAAAGGAAAAAAGATCTACGATAAGAGGGAAGATATTAAGAAGAAAGATACACAGAGAGAATTGCAGAGAAAACTGAAATAATTTTAATTTAAAACGGGGCCGGAGGCCCTGAGAAATTCTCTTAATGGGACTTTTATAAAATTATTTAACTAACTCAAAATAAAATTAAAAAATATAAAATACATAACATTTTACATAGCGGTTGTTTTCTGTGACAGTATGTAAAAACCTTAAAAAGAAGTAAACCAAAAATACTATTGTTTTTTTACTCCGATTGAGTTGCTTTTGTTTCTTTGGTAATTAACTAAGCATTCTTTTTTTATTCAAAAAATATTGCGACTATCTAATACCATAGAATTACTGCACCAAAAACTTTCCCTTCACAATTTTTCCATCCTGCATTTTTGCTGAAAAGAAATAAATTCCTCGGTCAAAGTTTTCTTCAACAATCACTTCATTGGAACTTATGTTTCCATAAGTGCTGATCAGCTTTCCGGAAACATCAAACAATGAAACTGAAAGTGGTTTGTTGCTTCCTTTAAAAGAAAGTGTTGTTCTTTTACTGAAAGGGTTTGGCGCTACTACGACAGATTGTTCATTTTGCATCTCAGCTAAACCAACCGAAGTAAAAGAAGCGGTGCGGTACATTATTTTGTTATTAGTGTCATCCTGATAAACAAAATGAAATGTTCCGTTGGCATAAGCAACATCAACATTGTATTGCGCAGTCATGCCTGAGTCAATATAAAAATACTGGTTATCTAAACCGGATGCTCCTGAAACTGAATAAGAAAACATACAGTCATAATTTCCATTCCTGAAATCCTGCCAGACTACGCCAAGCGTATCTCCTTGGCCTGCAATAGTTGGAAGATTTTGAAGGTAGTTTCCGGGCACTGAGTTAATTTCGTTGTTGAAGCCGGACTGCATGGTATTTATATTCATCGTTCCTACATGCACGCGTTCATCACCTGTTGAAGCGGACATCCAAACAGCAATAAGAGAATCTCCGCTTATAATGCCTTCCGGCCCTGATGAAGGACAGGACATCACCATCCAATTGGTTGCATCTATATCTGTTGACTGAGTAAATGTGTTTCCGTCGTCATTTGAAAGCCCTGTCCAAATATCTCTGACGTTGGAATTGTTGTTGCGAAATAATAATACTTGTTTTGATCCTTTACTTGCAAGTGAAGGAGGACAACATTCGCAAACAACTCCGGGTGCAAGCAAAGTACCATCTACCTCAGAACCAAAAGTAGCTCCACCATTGGTTGATGTGCTTACAACATGTCGCGGATTTGTCCAGCTAAGATCCAATTGCATATATGCGCAAACAGGATTGCCTCCCGGTGATGTAGAAACCCAGGGTAAAACGGGAATGTTTCCGGGATCGTTTACCATTACCGGGTTTGAAAAAGATTGTCCGCCATTGAGAGATTTTGAAAGATAAATATCTCCGACGCCAGAAGAGGGTGAGGAATAAATAACGTAAACGGTATCTCCTGCAACCGTCATGTTGGGCCCATCCATCATTGTTGAGCGGGGATCAAGTGCAGGAGCAACTGCAACAGGCATTGCAAAATTTACTCCCGTTTTACGTGCACAATACAAAATATTAGGACCAATTGCTTCTGTCCATATTACTGTAGGAACATTGTTCAACGATAGTTTGATCTTAGGTCTGTTCAAAGGATCTGCAGTTCCTGCAGCCACCACAATTGGATTGCTCCAGGTTAATGTCTGTGCAAAAAAACCGGTTGCAAGAAAAAAAACCGGGATTGTGCTGAGTAGATATTTTTTTTTCATAGGCTTTGGGGTATTAAATATTAATTTTTATTTAAGTATGACAAAGCGTTTCACAAAAAGTTTATCGCCAAAAGTATTTCTTATAAAATAGATGCCATTTTCCAAAGAAGGCAATAGCAGTTGCTGCTTATTTTCCTGTTCACTGATTTTTATTTTGAATAAAACAAACCCCAAACTATTTACAATTTCTAATTCTCCTTTTAGTTTTTCTTCATTTAACTCTAAAGTAAAAATTCCGTTTGAAGGATTCGGGTAGAGAATTATTTTTTCTGATTCATTCTCTGTATTATCTATTCCTGCTGCCAGGGTTCCAAGATTAATAAAATCTATATACAAATTATTTCCACCATCTGTAACATTTACAATTTTAATAATTACGTTCTGAAAAGTTGCGTAAGTATTCATATTAATGTTTGCACTTTTCCAAACAGTTGTACTATCCGGAATGTAAGGTGTAATTTGTGTTGGACCTGTTACCAATGCTGCGCCCGTTCTGTAAAAAAGCTGTGCCCATGTTACTCCGCAATCTTTAGAAGCAAGCACAATCATTTCATCAGAATAATTTGCGTCTGATCTTGCATAAGCCCATTTGTAAGTTAAATATGGAATTCCGGTAAAAGTGGTAAAATCAAAACCTGGTAAAATCAGCGCATCAGATTGGCCGTAATTGGTATTGATGAGATTATTTATTTTTGCGCTTGCTGCTCCTGAATAATGCAATGCAATAGTATCCCGCTCCCAGGTAATTCCACCGTCAGGATTGTCAATTGTAATTCCATTTGTTGGAAATGTTGTGCTTTCAAAATTTTCAGAGTAGGGCAATGCTTGTCCGATGGGCGGAGTTGTAACGTTTATGTAATTGCTCCAAATCAAACTATCTGTTCCTTGTGCGTTTGTTGCAATTAATTTTACCTGAAAAGTTCCCACAGCAGTGTATGTTATTGCAGGATTTGCAACTGCTGAAGTGGAAGGTGTGCCTCCCTGAAAATCCCACAAATAGGAAGTTGGATTGTTTTGAGATTTATCGTAAAATGTAATTTGATTGCCGATACAAATATTCGGATTGAGCGTAACAAAATCAGCAATCACATTGCATGGGCCATTTACAAAGCCACTATCACAACCTGTCGAATCAATATTCCATTGTTGCCAAATGTCAAAACGAAAACTCATCAAACTTGCCTGTGCACGTTGTTTTTGACCGTTAGAAAACATGCTCTTGCAATTATCATTAGAGTAATCCATATAATTTGCAATCTGATCATTTACATCGGGTACATCAATAGAACAACTATTTATTGTGGGGCAACCAAAATTTGGATTTACTGCTGGTGGAGTGTCGCACACATAATCTCCGTCTAAACAAGTATCAATTCCGCAACCACCGTTAAATGTATGGTAAAGTCCCAGCCAATGTCCGATTTCGTGTGTTGTTGTTCTGCCTAAAGATGCAGAAGCTGTTCCTGTCTTTCCAAAATAATCGTGTCTTACCACAATTCCATCTTCATCAGGTGGCCCACCTGGAAAAGAAGAGTAGCCAAGCGTACTTCCGCTTATTGTTTTTACCACATAAATATTCAGGTAGCGTGTATTATCCCAATAGCTCAGTTGTTTTAGCTGGGTACGCTGATACGTTTGATGATTTGCCAAAGAACTGTTTACTCTAACAATTCCATTTGTGCAGCGCCCTTGCGGATCTTTTTTTGCAAGACAATACTCTATATCAGTATCTACCCCGTTTCCATCTCCGTTTGTTCCTGCAATTTTTCTGAAATCTTCATTAAGCACATCTATTTGGCTTTGCACCTGTGCATCACTTATATTTTCAGTTCCGCCAAGATGAATTATGTGAACCACAACGGGAATAATTTTAAGGTTGGGATTATGATTTTGAGGAGAATTAATCTGTTTGTTCTGATCTCCTGAAATTAATTGATGTTTAATTTTCTGTTCTGCAAGATCAATTTGTTCTTTATGCGCTTGCTGATACCTGTCAAAATAACAAGGATTTAAATTCTGACTTTGAGAAAGTCCGGCATTAAAAACAATCAGAAGAAATAAAAGTTTTTTCATTTGCAACAATTTTTAGTTGGAATAAAGAGAAATTTAAATCCCTTTAAAATAAAACGCACGGTACTATTTAATTTGTATTTCATTTGTTTTTAGTTGATAATTAATTTTTTGAAGACCTTTTGCTGTTCGCTGATCAGTTCAACAAAATAAATTCCTCTTGCCCAGGATGTGGTTTTTATTTCTTGCTTTTCAGAAACTAAACCTGAATACATTTCTTTTCCGCAAAAATCTGTAATAATTATTTTTGGTTTTCCTTTTGAAGGGGAACCCGGGAATAAAAAACTAATTTGGTCTGTTGCCGGATTTGGATAAACTGTAAAATCACCCGGTGTTTTCGAATTTTCAAATATTCCAACCGCATCAGGAGAAACAATAAACTGCCCCATCATTCCATCATCTTCATGCATTAAAATATGGCAATGAAACATAAACGGAATAACTGTATCTGCAAAATCTTCAAATTTTGTAATGAACATTACCGAATCAAAGGGAGGCACGAATACAACATCTTTTCTTCCCATTTCTTCCGGTCCGGGTGCCGTTCCGCTTCTTTCTATTACATAAAATTGCACGTCATGAATATGAAACGGATGTGCAACCATTGTTTCATTTACAAGTTTCCAGACTTCAATACTGTTTAACGGAATTGTGTAATCAATTCTCATCATATCAAAGGTACTGTCGTTAAAATAAAATGGCCCATCCATAACCATTAAACTATCTGCTGTAAAACGTATGGTGCGCGTAACATTTGCCGAAGCAGGATTGTAAGGCGAATTGGTAGTAAGTGTTGTTGGAATAGTTGTAACAGGATTTATGGTTTGCGGTACAACATTTATTTGCATAGTATTAAAATCAATTCCGTTTAGCGGGCTATCCATTGGCGGCGACCCTTGCGGCATTGGCATTGTAGGCCCTCCCTGTATTCCCATTGCTAATTCTGATGCGTAAGACATAAAATAAATTGTTTGTCCATTCATTCCGTTTAAATCCAATAAAATTTCTGCACGTTCACCCGGCGCTAATCTAACTCTTGTTGTTAAATACGGAGTATTAAGTAAACCTCCATCAGAAGCAATCTGATAAAATTGTTTGTTGCCACTAAAACCAAAATTAAATGCACGTTCGCCGGAGGCATTTAGTATTCTCATACGAACAACCTGTGCCGGAAAATTTCCATAAACTGAATAACCATAATTTGCTCTTGCCCCATTTATCAAGAGAGTGCTGTCCTGCATTCCCAATTCCATTGCCTGGTTAGCCGAATCGTATTGCTGGCATTGCACGATCAAAGGAAAATCATCCACACCATATTTTCTCGGCAAAGTAAGTGCGGCTTCAATCGGATCTCGCACAATAATTAACCCGGCGGCTCCTTTGATTGCCTGCAATGCGGTTTTCATGTGCATGTGCGGATGATACCAGTACGTAGCAGCATTATCCATTACAGTAAACTGAGGATTCCATGTTGCGCCGGGTATCATTGGCGTATGGGGCCCACCATCCCATTTAGCAGGCAGGTGTATGCCATGCCAATGTACGGTACTCGTGTCGTCAATTTGATTGTTCACTGTAATATTTACATTGTCTCCTTTATTAAAGATCAAAGTCGGACCTAAATATTTATTCAGATTATATGCATAAGTGTGCGAGTAATTTCCGGTTGGAAAAAACTGCACACTATCTTTATGCATTGTTAAACTAACGTTAGGCCCGACCAATGTATCAGGAATATATAATTGAGTTTGCGAAAAAACTGAAAGATTAAAAACAGTCAGAAATAAAAAAAATACTTTTTTCATAATTCAATTATTAAATCTTATGTACTGAAAAAAAATTATTCGATCACAATTTTTTTGGTTTCGGTTCCTTGCTCACCAATAATTCTTACAATATAATTCCCTTTTGCAATTCCGGCAACATTAATTGTTTGAATTGATTCTCCTTGTAAAACACCCGCATTTTTAGAACGGATTAACTTTCCGTTAATATCTGTAAGTTCAATTGTAACAGATTGTGCGTTTTTTAAATTAAGATTGAGATTTATACTTTCTGTAGATGGATTTGGAAAAACAACCACACTGTTTAAAAAAGTAGTTTGATTTTCAATTCCTGTTACTGTACCGCTTAAGGCAAGATTATCAACCCATAAATAATCATTGGCAGTTGGATTTGCTCCACTTGCTTTTAAAACAATGATACAAGTGTCGGGCAAATTACTTTGTAAATAAGTAAAGTTAATTGTAAAATTTGCCCAGCTCATTGCCATTCCTGATAAGGTCTGTGTTGCCGTTGCAACGGTTTCTCTCATATTTGTTGTGGTATTCCATCTCGTTAAAGTTGCCGACAGTGAACCCTGGCTGCTTCCGTAAATCATATGTTGCCATTTACCTGTAAAACTCATTGGGGTTTGATTGTAAGCAAAACCTGAAACAGGAAGCATTGTGGTAGAGTCAATTTTTCCGCTAACCGCCACGCCGTTTACCACACCAAAACCAGCAACAGTTTTAGAAGTAAGTTTTAAGTATGAATTGCCCGGGCTGCCCGGGGTTGCCTTAGTGGCAGTATAAACTCCAGCCAAAGTAGTGGTATTGTTCATTGTGCCCCAGGAATCCGGATTGTCGTAACCTGTCATGGTGGCCCAGTTTTCAAAACTGTAATTAGGAATTTGAGCAGAAAGTGACGCTGTTAGTGCCACGCATGCTGCAATTGAAAGTAGTGTTGTTTTCATGTTGTTATTTTTTAAGAATTATTAAATTGAAATGAAGTGAAATGAAATGAAAGAATTTTCTCAATGAAAATTCAGGCCGAAGAAAATCAGCATTAAAAAAAAGAAATCAGATAAGGATATTGCGAAATTTAATAAAAAGTTTTCCAGAGACTTTTTCAGGTGGGGGATAAATTTCGGGAATTAAAAAATCTTTGTTTGTTGATGCTTTAAAAACAGTAACCAATTCAGGAAAAGTAAATAATGAATAAGCGTTATACAAAGACTCAAATAAAAGCTTCAGAATCTGTTACCGGCTCTGTCAGGGTCCAGGAATTAATTGAATCTATCACCAAACAA
>JACMLS010000741.1 GCA_014379485.1 Bacteroidia bacterium
AAGGTTTTTCATTTTCGTCAAAGCGAATGGTAAGGATCATTCCTTCCTTCAGAAATTTTATTGCATCGCCAAAAATAATTTTCGGAATGTGTAATTGCTCAAAAGTAGTTTGGTTCATACACACCAAAAATTCATTTTCGGGGTAAATGAATTCCAGTTCAATTTCATCTACTCTCACCAGATCTATTTTTTCGCCTGAGCGAAAACGAACTTCGCTTTGTTTACCGGTTTCTACATTGCGGCATTTTAATGTATAAATAGTATTCCCTTTTCCGGGAGTTAGGTGATTGTATTCCAGAACTTTTAATAAAACATTATCCAGTCGTAAAAAAGCGCCTTTAGAAATATCTGATGTTGTAGCCATTTTTTTTATTTTAAAATTTTATTTCCTCTTGATATTTTGCGATGTACTTATAAATAAAAAACCGCCCGATCAGAGCGGTTTTCAGCTATGAGATCTTTAATAAAAAAATTTAAACCAATTCTTTTTTCTTAAATCTTTCGGCCGGAATCAATTCTTTTCCTCCACCGGTATAATCGTAAAAACCTTTTCCGGATTTCGCTCCCAGGTGTCCGGCCATAACCATATTTACCAATAGCGGACAAGGCGCGTATTTCGGATTTCCATAACCATCCTGCAACACGCGCAGTATGCTCAAACAAACATCAAGACCAATAAAATCTGCAAGGTGCAATGGCCCCATCGGGTGTGCCATTCCTAATTTCATAACAGTATCAATTTCTTCAACACCGGCAGTACCTTCGTGCAATGTAATAATTGCTTCGTTTATCATGGGCATTAAAATTTTATTTGCCACAAAGCCCGGGTAATCGTTTACCTCTACCGGAACTTTATTGAGCTTGCGCGAAGTTTCCATTACCAGATTTGTTACCTCATCTGTTGTAGAATATCCGCGAATCACTTCAATCAGTTTCATTACCGGAACCGGATTCATAAAATGCATGCCAATTACCTTGCCCGGGCGTTTTGTAACCGCTGCAATGCGCGTAATAGAAATAGATGAAGTGTTGCTGGCCAAAATTGTTTCGGGCGGACAAACCGCGTCTAATTGCTTAAAGAGATTCAATTTTATTTCTACATTTTCTGTAGCAGCTTCAACAACCAATTCAGTATTTTTTACACCATCTTCCATTTTGGTGAAGGTTTTAATGTTGGAAAGTGTTGCTGCTTTATCTGCCTCTGTAATTGCTCCTTTTGCAACCTGGCGGTCTAAATTTTTACCAATGGTTGCAAGCGCTTTTTCTAAAGCTGCTGCATTAATATCAATTAAAGAAACTGAATGGCCGAATTGTGCGAATACGTGCGCTATGCCGTTTCCCATTGTGCCGGAACCTATAACTGCAATGTTTTTCATTTTTTAGAATTTTAGGCTAAAGTAATAAAAAAAGGGACGAGGGACGAGGGCATGGGACGAGGAAAAAGTGATTGCCGCTAAGAATAATTATCAAATCTAATACCCCTACTACTCCACAATTTCACTATACTCCACCACCTTCAATTTATCTGTTCCGGTTTTGGAATAACGTATCATAGCCTCTGCTACTTTTTCTGATTTTATTGCCCTGTATTTTTTTAAGCCTCCCATAAATAAAAATGAAAGTGCAACCATAAAAAACTTTCCCATCACCTCTCCAAAACGGAATTCTTTTCTTTTTCCCAATAACATAGATGGGCGAAAAAAATAAATGTGTGGAATAGTTGTTGCCGCAATTTTTTCTTCGGCGGTTCCTTTTGTTTTAAGGTAGAAGTTTGTTGACTGTGCACTTGCTCCTACCGAAGAAACCATTAAGAACTTTTTAATTCCGTTTTTAGCAGCGAGGTTGGCAAGTAATACGGGGTAATGAAGATCTACTTTTTCAAATGCTTCTTGCGAGCCTGCCACCCTTATTGTTGTGCCAAGACAACAAAACAGAACATCACCTTTCAGATTTTCCTGCAGTTCTTTTTCATTGGCAAAATCAACAATAATTTCTTTTAGTTTTGGATGCGTTGTGCCCGATTTTTTGCGCACAAAAACTTTTACCTGTGAGAAAGATGGGTCTGAAAGTAGTTTTTCTGTAAGAAAGTTTCCGGTAAGGCCACTGCTGCCAAAAACAAGCGCACTGAGGTCAGTTTTTTCCACAGTCGGTTATCTTGCTGTACTTTGTGGTTCGCGCCGGATCTATGGCATTCAGGAGATCGATCAGTTTGGTTTTTTCGTCGGGTTGTCCCTTGCAAAAAACATTTACAACTTCATCGCATTTTGCATTGAAAAAAACCTGCATATTAAATGATGTGGGCCTGCTTTTGTGCAATACCAATAAATTCTGAAGCGCATCTAAAACAACGGCCCTTCCTTCATCAGGTCTTTCTACCATAATATCCATTCCCAATCTATGGTATTTGTAAAGGGTTTCTCTTATAGGAACAAAAACCGGCGCCAGGGTATTTTCAACTAACCAGTAACGGTTTTTATTGGTTTCAAAAGCTTTCCAGCCAATTTCATTTGCCCCTTGTGCATTCTGTACAATGGTTTGCGCTTTCTGATAAAATTCTGTTCCTCCATTGGGTGAAAATGTATCATAATCATAGCCGATCATCATATAAGCATAAAACGCAAGCACAGAAGTAAAGTTGCTTGTAAATGTTGTGGGTTCCCAGTTCAGCTGCTGATATTCTACATAGTGAAATGCAAAATTATTATCCTCATAATTAAAAAGCGGTGAGTTATAAGATGATTTAAAAGTTGCGCGCGACGAAGAAATTAAAATACTGCCTTTATAATCTTCCATTGTAATTTTTTCAGTAACGTTGATCATAATGTTACACTCAATTTTTTCGTTGATGGTAAAATTATCATTGGTCCATTTACGTGTGTTCATTAATTCGAAAATGGCTTTTTCCATATTCCCGAAAATTCGTTTTGCTTCTGTTCCCTGTATCTGAGAAGAAACAACCTGCACTTTACAATTTAACTCCTGGGCAGGAATGTAAGCGGCTAAAAACGCCATCAGAACAATTATATAAATCTTTCTCATTTCTTATTGGTGTAATTAAAGATCAGTTCAGCAAGATCCATTGCCAGTTGACGCTTATGCTTTAACTCAAAATTAGTGATTTTATTGTGTTTATCAATAACAGAAATACGATTTGTATCTACTCCAAAACCTTCGTCTTTTTGATTGGGAGAATTAACAATTATAAGGTCCAGGTTCTTTTTTTTGAGTTTTTGAACGGCATTTTCTGTCTGGTTCTCTGTTTCCAGGGCAAAGCCAACTAAAAATTGTGCGTCTGTTTTCAGTTTTCCGGCCTCGGCAAGTATATCCGGATTTTTTACAAGATCCAGAGAAATATTCTCCGCACTTTTTTTTATTTTTTGAGAGGCAGCTTTCAGAGGTTTATAATCTGCCACCGCTGCAGATGCAATAAAAATGGCCGATTCAGAAAAATTATCCATACATGCCTTTCTCATTTCATCGGCACTTTCTACCCGTATACAATTTATTGTGGGGTCATTTATCTGGAGCTCAGATGGCCCCAGCACAAGTGTTACGTGAGCGCCCAGCAGCGCAAAAGCCTCTGCCAGCCAAACACCTGTTTTGCCCGAAGAACGATTTCCGATAAAACGTACCGGATCTATTGCCTCGTATGTAGGACCAGCATTGATAAGAACTCTTTTTCCCGCAAAGGAAGCGGCAAAAAATTGTTTTAGTGTTCTAAAAATTTCTTCGGGTTCTGCCATTCTTCCGGTTCCAAGCAAACCGCTTGCCAGCTCTCCGGTTTCTGGCGGAATGATGTGAACAGAACCATTTTCTTTTAGTAGAGAAATATTCTCCGTGGTAGAAAAATGCAGATACATATCAGCATCCATTGCAGGAGCCACAAAAACGGGGGCACGACTTGACATATATGCAGCGATAAGTAAATTATCGCAAATGCCATGTGCCATTTTTGCAAGTGTATTTGCTGTTGCCGGAGCCACGACAAAAATATCAGCCCACAAACCAAGTTCAACGTGGTTGTTCCATTTAAATTCTTCGTCAAAAAACTCTGTGTACACTTTGTTTTTTGATACGACTGAGAGTGTTTGTCGGGTTACAAAATTTTCTGCGTCGGGTGTCATAACCACTTTTACTTCTGCACCTTCTTTTACAAGCAAACGCACAAGCAGAGGGGTTTTGTAAGCCGCAATTCCGCCGCTTACACCCAATACTATTTTTTTTCCTTTCAGCATTTCTCTAAAAAAATAATGGCAGAAAGCCAAAGCAATCTGCCACTAAATATGTTTCAGGCAATCTTAAAAAAATTATTCTTTTACTTCTTTTAAAGGATTGCGGTAATAAATTTTATCTTCAATAAACTCCTGCAATGCAATATTGGCAGGTTTAGGAAGTTTTTCGTAAAACTTAGAAATTTCAATTTGCTCGCGGTTCTCAAAAATCTCTTCCAGGTTATCAGTATGAGAAGCAAACTCAGCAAGTTTGTTTTGTAATTCTTCTTTCATTTCAAGACTGATCTGGTGAGATCTTTTAGAAATGATTGCTATTGATTCATAAACGTTTCCGGTTTTAGTATCAAGTTTGTTTACATCGCGGGTAATGGTTGTGATCTCCGCATTTGTTTTTTTAAAATCCATAATCAGGCTCCTTTAAGTAAATTTTCTTTCATTTTCAAGCAACTTTCATAGATGAATTTTGCATCATCTGCCCACTTGCTTGCGGGGTACAAATCTACGAATTTTCTGTAAGTTTCAATGGCTGCATTCAATCTAACTAACTTCTTGGATACTATTGAGTTAGCCGCCAAAAGGTAATTTGCTTTAATGTTTATGTAATTAATTTCCTCTACAAATTTGGCATCCGGGTAATCTTTTACATAAATATTGCAGGATGTAATTGCAGCTTTATAATCGTTAATATGAAAATATTGTTTGGTGATCTCGTAGTATTTTGTTTCGAGTTTTAAGCGCAGCCTGCTTACTAAAATGTTGGCAGTATCTAATTTTGTTGAGGTGGGATAATTGTTTACAAACTCCTGCAGTTCGAGTATTGCGTTTTTAGTGTCGGTCTGGTCAAGTGTGTACTGGGGCGAATTGTGATAATAGCAGAGGGCGCTCATAAACGAACAACTTTCTGCGTGTACACTTTGCGGAAAAGTGCGCACAAAATTACGAAAGTGATAACCTGCCAGAGAAAAATCGCCCTGGTTGTAATTACAGTAGCAGAAATAAAAATAGATCTCTTCTTCTTCGGGCTGGCCTTTGTAAAGAGGAATAAGTTCATCAAAAAGCATTTGAGCGTGGTAATAATCTTTCTTATCAAAATACTCACGGGCTTTTACCAATTTTAATTTGTAGTCAGAACTTTTTACGAGTTTAGAAAACTTACCGCATGAAATAGTGAGTGCAAGTATTGGAATTAAAATAAAAAGAAAACGCTTTATCATGAGCTGCAAATTTAACGAATATTTAATGAACGTGAAAGGGGGCGGGAAATTGTAATTAACAGAAGAAAAAACGGTTTAACAGGAATTAACTAAACGTTAGTCGTTGCTCGTTAGTTGTTTGTTAGTTGTTAGTTGTTAGTTGTTAGTTTGTCGTTAATTTCCTAATCAATCCAGAACGTTCAAAAAAAACGACTAACGACTAACGACTAACAACAAACCGTAGACTTTTTATTCGAAAATCAATTTTTTGCAATTTTTCTAGTGGCTTGTTTTCCGTTTGATGAAATGATGGCGAAATAGACTCCGTTTGGCAGGTGAGAGATATCGAAAGATAAATTCTCTGCAGGTAAAAATGTTTTTTCAAAAACAGATTTGCCAACAAGATCGGTAATTCTTATTTCCACTTTACTTTCAACCATTCCTAAATTCATTTCAAAAATTCCGGAAGATGGATTTGGAAAAATGCTGAGGGGCAAAATTGTATTTACAGAATTGATTCCTACACCTCCACTGCATCCGTTTGAAGTAATGAGGCCGGAACGCTGCGTATTCAATGCTGCCTGCATTCTCGTTTTTTGTCCGAGCGTAAAAATATTCATACAATCATCGTCAGTGTAATCCATGTAATTCATGAACATAGAACTTGGGTCTGATGTAAGACATCTGCCGCCTGACTGCGTTGTTTGCGGATAAGAAGGGCAAGCGTAATTTTCTGCTTTTTGCTCTGGTGTATCAGCCACAAGATCATCTGCAGCGCAGGCAGATTCGTCTCCCCAGATATGTTCCAGATCAAACCAGTGCCCTACTTCATGCGTGGCGGTTCTGCCCATGTCATAAGGATTTGCCACTGTTCCAATAGTTCCGAAAAAATTATAATCAATCACTATACCATCATCAGCCGGCCCTGTACTTCCGGGTGTGTACGCAAATCCTAAAGTACTTCCGCCATCAATGTCGCACACCCAAATGTTCATGTATTTA
>JACMLS010000742.1 GCA_014379485.1 Bacteroidia bacterium
AAAGAACTCCTGAAAAAATTTGAGAATTTCAGAAATGAATTTGAGACAGAAAAAATTCCTTTACCCCTTCCCTACTCAGGTTTTTTTGGATATACATCTTACAATGCGGTGAGTATTTTTGATGAAATTTCACTAAAGAGAAATCAGGGAGAAATTCCGGAAATGATCTATTCTTTTTATTCGCTTATACTGATCATTAATCATTTTAACGACGAATTATTCATTTTTTCAAACGCTGCCTCAGAAAAAGAAGCAGAAGAAAAACTACAAAAACTGATCAGGCTGCTTGAAAACAAATCTATACCCTCTTTTGCTTTCCGTGCAAATGAAAAAGAAACTTCAGATTGCACCGACGAGGAATACCTCGAAATGGTTAAAAAAGGAAAACAACATTGTAAGAGAGGAGATGTTTTTCAGATCGTTTTATCAAGAAGGTTTAAGAAAGAATTTACCGGCGATGAGTTTGAAGTTTACCGTGCATTACGAAATGTAAACCCCTCTCCTTATCTTTATTACTTTGACTTTGGAAATTTTAAATTATTCGGCTCCAGTCCCGAAGCGCAATTAGTAATAAAAAAAGGTATCGCGGAAATTCATCCCATTGCAGGAACCCTGAAAAGAACGGGAGAAGATGAGAAAGATATTTTACTTGCAGAAGAATTGAAACAAAATGAAAAAGAAAACGCAGAACATATTATGCTCGTAGATCTTGCAAGGAATGATCTGAGCAGGCATTGTAAAAAAGTGAAAGTAGAAAAACTAAGAGAAATACAATTTTATTCGCACGTTATTCACCTCGTATCAAAAGTTACAGGTGAGTTAAAGGCAGGCGCAGATGTCTATTCAGTTATGAAAGATTCTTTTCCGGCCGGAACTTTAAGCGGTGCTCCAAAACACAAAGCAATGCAACTGATCAGCGAATACGAGCATTCTTCAAGGGGATTTTACGGAGGCGCGGTTGGCTTTATCGGTACAGACGGAAGTTTTAATCACGCAATAGTGATCCGGTCTTTTTTCAGTAAAGAAAACACTTTGTATTATCGCGCGGGCGCAGGAGTGGTAAATGCTTCAGATGAACAGTCAGAGTTAAACGAAGTAAATAATAAAGTAGGCGCAATGAGAAAAGCGATTAAGAGCGCTAATCAGAAATTTCTATGCGAAAACTAATTATAAATTATAAATTAAATAAGAAATGAGAATATTAATTTTTGATAACCACGATAGTTTTACTTACAACCTCGTTCATCTTGTGGAAAAAGTAAGCGATGCAGAATTTGAGGTTCATCGAAATGATGAAATTTCATTGGAAGAAATTGAACGGTTTGATAAAATCCTGCTTTCACCGGGACCGGGACTGCCGAAAGAATCCGGAATTTTATGTGACGTCATTAAAAAATATTCGGCCACAAAAAGTATCCTGGGTGTTTGTTTGGGATTGCAGGCCATCGGAGAAAATTTTGGAGGAAAACTAATGAACCTTGAAAAAGTATTTCACGGACTGGCTACACCAATAAAAATTATTGCCGAAGACAAACTTTTTTCAGGAATTCCAAAAGAATTTAAAGCGGGGCGTTACCACTCATGGGTTATTGACAAAAACAATTTTCCGGCTGAGCTTGAAATTACAGCAGTAGATGAAGAGGGATATATTATGGCAGCGAAACACAAAACGTTTGATGTGAGGGGAGTTCAGTTTCATCCGGAATCTATTTTGTCTGAATACGGAGAGGAGATAATTAGTAACTGGCTGAAGATTTGATTTACAAGCGATATAAGATATAAGAGGCGGAGATAAAAGTCCCGATAGCTATCGGGAGGTGCGATAGGTCCTTTACACGAGAATTTCCGGCTGATATGAGATTTTGAGAGGAGAGACTGGGTGGAGAGTTGGGTAAAAAAACCGGGAGAGAGAACTAAAAAAAATAAAAACAATGAAACAAGTTTTACAAAAATTACTGGAACACGAAACGCTTTCTAAAGATGAGGCGATAGAAATTATTTTCAAAATTTCTGAAGGGAAAATTAATAATTCTCAACTGGCTGCTTTTATGACTGTGTTTATGATGAGACCCGTTACCGTAGATGAGCTTACTGGTTTCAGAGATGCGCTGATGGAGTTGTGTGTGAAAATTTCTTTTGATGAAGAAACCATTGACGTTTGCGGAACCGGTGGAGATGGAAAAAACACTTTTAATATTTCAACGCTTTCTGCTTTTGTCGTTGCGGGCGCAGGCGTAAAAGTTGCCAAGCATGGAAATTATGGGGCATCGTCTGTAAGCGGTTCTTCAAATGTCCTGGAATTTTTTGGTTACAAATTTTCTAATGACCAATCTGTTTTGAAAACACAACTGGAAAAAAATAATTTATGCTTTATGCACGCCCCGTTTTTTCATCCGGCTTTAAAACATGTGGGACCGGTGAGAAAAGAACTTGGCCTCAAAACTTTTTTTAATATGCTGGGCCCACTTGTAAATCCCGCAAATCCAAAAAACAGGATGATAGGTGTTTACAGCCGCGAACTTGCAAGAACGTACAATTATATTCTTCAACCATCGGCATTCAATTACGCTATTGTAAACTCTGACGATGGATATGACGAGATTTCCCTTACTTCTGATTTCAGCTTGTTTTCACATAACGGAGAAGCGAGAAAATCGCCTGCTATGTTCGCCAAAGAAAAAATAGTACAGAAGGATATTTTTGGAGGAGAAACGATTGAAGATGCGGCTAAGATCTTTAAAATTATTTTGGA
>JACMLS010000743.1 GCA_014379485.1 Bacteroidia bacterium
AACATCTGTTTCAGTATTTTTTCCGCTGAGTTTAATTCTCTTAAGCAATTTTCCGTTCAGATCAAAAATAAATGCCTCCTGTAATCTTCCATGCTCTTCAGAAATAAATAATTTTCCGGATGATGGATTGGGATAAATTTTTACAGAACTGTTTTCTTCTGTTTTTTCGTTAAGAGAAGTTACAATGTTTGAGCAGGAGCATTGCGCAGTAATTCCGGCAGCATACCGGTCAAATGCTTCATTGCTTCCAATTGTGTAAACGTTGGGCATTCCTATTGCGGGCAAACTGTATGCGTTCATACACAAAGGTTTTGTTCCTCCGGTTAAATAAAGTGAAGAGTCAATTAAGTTTGTTGTGCCTGAAGGAGTAATGGTGCCTTTAATATTATTTCCGTATTGGAGGTGTCCGTTTCCGGCAAGGTTATAAAATCCGCTTGCAACGTTTGTAACTTCATTTCCTAAAAACTGAACAGAATCTGTTGCAGGATTATTGTTCATGTAAATTCCGTACAGCATGGCGCGATTGCGAAAAAAAGTATTGTAAGGTCCGTTGTTTTTATGCGAATCATCAATAACAATGTTGTTGCAAATATTTCCTTCAAACAAATTGGCGAAAGGAAAATTTCCGTGCAGCACTAATTCTCCGGCAGAGTTGGTTGGAAAAAAACCTTCGTTCCAATAGGGATCAAAACAATAATTGTAAGCGCACACATTTCCATTAGAGCCTGCCTGAAAAAGCAAGCCGTGCCGCAAATGCATAAAAATATTTCCTTCTGCTTTACACTCGCCGCTGCTGAACTGAAAAATAATTCCGTAAGCCTTACCTCCGCCACCGTAAGCATGGGCGTGATGAAAAAACGAATTTGTAATTTCTATATTGCTGCAACGGTTCAGCTCAATATGGCCGAAATTAGAAGAATCGCTTTCAATTCCGTTTACCCAGCAATTGACAGCGCGGTCAAAATCAATAATAGAAGTTTGTCCTGTAGTTGCATCCATGCGTTTAAATTTCAAACATTCAAAACCAATATCATGATGCGGAATTATTTTTTTTATTTTTGGTTTTAAAGACAAAGAATAATTATACCTGAACGGACTTTTAAAGGTGAGTGTGTTTGCATTTACAGATTGTATTTGTATGATCTGCCCTAAGGAACCGTAAGCCCAGTTATCATTCATGATCAGGCTGTCGTTACAAGTCAGGTACACCCAATCATTGGCCTGAAAATTTGCGGGGTTAAAACAATTCACTTTATTACTGTCTCGCAAAGCTGATTGGATAAAAATTGTGGTATCTGCATTTACGTTACTTCCTAAAATTGAAATGCAATTATTGAGCACACCACCCAGGTTAAATACTATGGTAGTACTGTCATGCCCCGCACCTTTAAACACAAGGCTATCGCGATTAATATTTAATGAAGCAGTAAACAAAAAAGTTCCGGCCGGAAAATAAATTGTGCCGGCGCTTCCGCTTAAAGAACTGATGGCAACAGACAAGGCTGCATTATTTGATACTGTTCCAGAATTATTTCCGCCAAAATTCATGATGTTGGCTGTTTGAGAAAAAACAGGTTTGCTGCCTTTATAACCAGCATCCTGCCAGTTACTACGCTGAATGGTGTAGGTTTGACCAAAATTCCATCCCGCTAAAAAAAATAAAAATATTGAAAGCGTCTTTTTCATGTATTAAAGATAAAAATAATTAATTCAAAAACCATGCCGATGAAATTCTATCCATCACAACGGTTAAATGCTGCCTTTTAACGGGAAATCTTTTCTTTTTTGATGGTAATGCAATATCAGAATTCTATAAATACAAACGAACAACTTATTTTTCTGAATTAAAATTAGTGTTTTGTTTTAAGAATAAAAAAATGTCCTTACCAGTTGCAGATCTTTAGGGATTCAGCAGGTAAGTTGTTCCCGGAAAAGGGGGGCCGGAAGACGGTATCATTTTGGTGTATTTAATCTGAAAATCAGAGTCGCCTGCAACAGGTGCAAAAAAAGTAAAATCATCCATCTTACTTTCATCAGCCGGAGTAAGCAAAGTTCCGTTTGGCCATAGATAATTTATATTTCTTGCAAGGTTCATTCCTTCCCAATCATCAAAAGATGGGTATCTTTTTCCAAATGCGTACATCACAAATTTTGGTTTCAAAGTATCACTGGACGCCGCTTGTGGTGTCTGGTTATTTCCGCAATACAATTTGTATTTAGCACCACCCATGTGCACAATTGAGGGGCACCGCATTCCTAAAAACATTTTGGGGCAACCCCCGGTTTCAAATTCATAGTTCCAGTTTGTTCCGTCAAAATTTGCATAACCTGCCTTATTTGCAAGCTGTGTGCAGGAATCATTTGGGGCAAGCGCGAAGCCAAGTGTTGAAACCAAAAATGCAGAGTCACCATCCCAGATCCATTCATTATCAAGCATTGGATACCCGATTTTAAACTGCATTATAAATTGTATGGGGCTGTTTGCGGCAAATCCAGCATCATTCATATTTCCAATTGCCAGAGTGTACTGGCAGTTTCCGCCCACTGCAAAATCTGTTTGAGAAATACAAAGAGAATCTGAAGAAGCATCAAAATCTTTTCCTATATAACCATCCTGGCTATCAATGTAAAATACACGTCTGAAATTATCATCGAGCGTTGCATTAAAAAACAAACGGATCTTATTGTTGGTGATACAAATATTGGAGGATTGATAATTAATATTTTAATAGTTGGATTGATCACTGCTATTTGTGAGGAAGTATTTTTCAGAGGTGTTTTTCAACAAAC
>JACMLS010000744.1 GCA_014379485.1 Bacteroidia bacterium
AAAAATTCATACAGATTATTGTTTACCGGTTAAATTGTTTTTCGTTAAGTTTGATATAATCAAAAAACCAATTTATGCGATACTCTTTTATAATCTTCATTTTTACGTTTCTACTGGCTGGCTTTCTTTCTTCTTGCGACTCTGTTACTTCTACGGGTAAAACAGAAATGATAAACCACATTGACAGCATTTCTCTTCCATCGGTTTTGGTTTTGGATGAAATGCAGATTCTTTTGGCAGAGGCACGAACTTCTATTAATTTGTGGAAGCATGAGCAATCCGGCCCCAAAAGCAGAGATAAAGATGTCCTTAAAAAATCACTTCTGAACAATTACCCTGCTCTCAAAAAAGAATTGCTAAAATTAAGTGCAAAATTGGAGAGTGGAGAACAGCAACAGGCGAAGATTCTGATAGGAAAAATTGATTCGCTCTGGCCTAAATATTCTGAAATAATGAATTCGCTAATTACGTTTGATGATTATGAAGACGACCAAAAAGTATTTGTGACAAGTGATGTGCTCGATGAAATAAACGAATTTCAGCCCCCGATTGAAGAAATGCTAAGAAAACTCAGGGCCTCGCAGAATGAAAAACTGCTACAAGATCTTCGCACATTAAAACAAGGAACCCGCATAAACCTCTAGCCCAACTAAAAACAAAAACCGCCAGAAAAATTATAGCGGCTTTTTATTTCGCAGCTCGTCGGGCGTCCCGCAAGATGAAACTCAAAACGGCCTCTGGCCAAGCGTTAATTTCAAGCAAAAAAAAACCGTCCGAAAATCAAGGACGGGTTTTTGTTTTAAGAAACTTAAATTATTTTAAATTATTCCCGTACTGCGTAGTCTTTACAAGATTTCCGTTAGTATCCCAGTTATACCAGGTTCCGGTTTTTTCTCCTTCGCGGTAATTCATTTCGTAACGCTTCACACCTTTTTCATCCCACATGATCCATTTACCTTCTTTCTTTCCGTTAGAATAATTGCCGAAGCTTACTTTCTTTCCTTCTTCATTAAAGTGAACCCAAGGGCCGTGTTTAATTCCGGCAAGAAACATTCCTGTTTCCATTATAGCGCCAGACATATAGTAATAAGTAATCTCTCCGTTAAATTTGCCCGAAGAAATTTCGGCTTCACTTTCTTTTACTCCATTTTTATCAGAAGTAATGATCTCGCCCGAATAAGGATGACCGTCTTTATCATAGATCACCCCGTTTTTTGTAACCAAGTCTTGTGCATTTACAAAAAGACCGGCCAAAGCGAAAGAAAAAACAAAAATTACAGTTTTCATAAGCGTTGATTTTAACAGATTCCTACCAATTTTACGGTAAAGTTAAGGAATAAGTTACTTTTTTAACTCTTTGGACACATATAATTAACCATTTCTTAACATTGGAAGCGAAAAAGTGCTTAATTGGAGGTCTAAACTGGTAAAATAACAGATGAACTGCAGGAGGAATTAATTTCTTTCTTTAAGAGAAATCTCTAATTCAGGGGTTGCCTGATCTTTGATAACGGAAGTTACTGGTTCGTAGCTCAGCATTTCAAAATCAAGTACGGGTGTAGTTCCGCCTGGAACGATCAATGAAAAATTTCCCTCGAAATCAGTATAAACAGAAATGTTTGTTCCTTTTAGAGACACTTTTACACCCGCTAAAGTTTCAGAACTGTTCTGATCTTTTACTTTTCCCCTTAGCATAAAGCCTTTTTCTGGTCCGCCACAAAAAGCAGAAACCGAAAAACCGAACATGAAAAGGAAACACAGAAATTTCATGCTGCTAAATTATAAAGGCAATTGAAAGGCATGGTAACTGAAATGTTATGGAATGGTTAAGAATTTTCCTGCGTGGATTTTGACGTGGTAAATGGGTGAATGGGGAATTGGGTTAATGGGGGCGAACATACCCAATTCCCTATTCACCCAACTACTATGTTTCATTGCACCGTGTGCCAAGGTGCGCAGATCAGGTAATTAAACTATCTGAAAATACTTATAAAACCCTTTTCAATTTTTTTAGCGTTTCCGCAGCCAGAAAAATAGTTAAGTACAAAATAATAAGTACCATCATTCAGATCTGCCGGATACATTTTGGCATTGGGGTCGTTGGTTTTATATCTTTCAATTCCCCACCTGTCGTATAAATGAAATTCAATTTCATCAAAACCATAAACAGAAAAATTAATAAGCTCATTCACTCCATCCTGGTTTGGAGTTACAACATTTGGAAATCCGGCGAGGGAAATATCAGTATAATACAAAACCATTACATCATCGCTTGTGTTACAGCCACCATTATTAATTGTCAGAGAATAATTTCCGGCTTGAGAAACTGAAATATCGGCAGTGGTTTCTCCTGTGCTCCACAAATAAGAATAAGCAGAAACATTGCTTTTAAGAACAAAAGTTGTGTCTTCGCAAAAGAAAAGTGTGTCTCCCAAATCAAATGCCGTTGGTGGAATAATTGTGAGTAAACTTTGAACGGTATCAACTTTGTTGCACGTGTTTGTGTCTGTAACAATATGTGTAACAGTGTAAGTACCTAAATCAGGATAAAGATGAGAAACTGAATCGAGGGTACTAAAAGTTCCGTCACCTAAATCCCAAAAATTAACAGCGTTTGAACTACTAATAAAATTTGCTGTAAAGGGCGGGCAACCCATCAAATTTGCACCGTAAGAAAAATTTGCGCTGGCAAAAGTCTGCATATCTACTTTTAAAAAAGCATCGTTATAAATTCTTGCTACTGTGGTTGTATTGGAATAACTTGTGGCATACGCCCCGGCAGTAGTTGGTAAATTTTGTGTGGCAGAAACGGCCTGGTATAAAATCCCCTTATCATCAAAATGACTTACTCCCACGCTTTCTTCTCCCCAACCATTTAAGCCGGTTGGCGAAAGGCCGTTTGAACCAAAGTAGGAGGCAAAACGCAGAGATGTACAATTGCTGTTTAAGGCAATCATATATATATCTGAAAACCCGCCCTGATAACCCATAAATTTATTAGGTGTAAGCGGCGGAAAAAAATTGTAGGCCCAACCGGCGAGATAAATGTTCTGACAAGAATCTACTTTAAATGCAGTAAAATACAAATTCGGGTAAGAAGAAATACTTGTAACGCTTCCAAATTTAGTTTGAAATGCTAAAGCGCTTAAAGAAGAATCTAGTTTAATAATAATATTTTCTCCGTTTGGATTACTAAAAGTGCCCGGAGTAGCATTGAAGAGTAAGGGTTGATTGCACCATCCGCATGCATAAACATTGTTATCCTCATCAAGATCTAAAAAACAACCGGCCTCGTTACCCATTGTGCCAAAATAAGTAGAACGTATTAGTGCGGTACCATTTGCATTTATATGAGAAATAAAAATTTCTGATTGAGCAGAACTAATACTACCGGAAAATACTCCTGCGGTAACTGGAAAATTTGAACTGTTTGTTGTACCTATACAATAAACCCCTCCGCTTCCATCGCAACGCAAACTATTTCCGTCCTCCTTTAAACTTCCTCCCAAAAAAGTACTCCACATCATTGTACTCAAAGTTGAGTTTAATTTAAAAACAATTGCATCAGAAATTCCGTTTAAAGAACCTGAAAGCGCTCCAACAGTTGTTGGAAAATTACTTGACTTTGTGCCTGAAATTACATAAGCATTTCCCGCTGCATCAAGCCTCATTTCTCCGTTTTCCCATCCATAAGCGAACTGGCCGCCGCCTTCATCTGCAGATCCTCCAGCGTAAGTAGAAGCAAACAGACTTGTTCCGTTTATAGTTAATTTGGAAATAAATAGATCTTGACCGCCATTCATAGTTGTATCAAAAGCCGAAAGCGAGTGTGGAAAATTTAAAGAGCGGGTCATTCCAAACAGTGCTATTTCGCCGTTATTGACAAACAATGATTGAGGAAACTCTAAAGAATCTCCACCAAGATACGTATCAAAGAATTTTACAGAGCCAGAACTATTGAATGCTTTAACAACACAATCTCCGTTAATAGTTGTATAAAACCAACCTTGAGCAAGCGGAAAGCCATGGTCTTCCATTGCACTCGTATAAATATTACCAGCAGAATCACTTGTGCAGGCATAATTGTAAGAAAAAATTGAAGTTCCGGAATAAGAACAAACAACAATAACAGGATCTATAATAAGCTCATAATTTTTATTATAACCTTCAGGAAAAGAAAATGTGACAACATTTTTCTCAATCAGTTTATACCCGCATTTTATTTTAATTGTTTTGCCTTTTATTGTCTGGTAAGCATAAGGTTCATTTTCTATCACATCGCCTGCAGATGTTTTTACTAAAAGTTTATTTTCTTTTATTTCTATTCCATCAATAAAATTATATTTCAACTTTATGTCCGCAACATCTGCTCCCGATTTTACAATAAGATCATACTTAAAATTATTTTCAGAACTATAAACGCCAAGATCAATTGCCTCATAAATATTTTTAAATAAAATCTTTTTATACGCCTTTACATTACTGGCCCATTTACTTTTATCACTTCCCAAAAAATAATTGTAATACTCTTTTTGCTGTTCATCTTTTTGCACCGAAGAAAAATCTGCCTTTTCAAAATCTATCTCAAATACATGGCCATGAACAGAACTTCTTACTGAGTCTTTTTTAATAATATGAGAAAAAGATTCAGCAAGTTCCTTGGCATCATAAACGCATTGCGTGATTCCGGATTTAGTAAGATAAGTTTTAAAATTAGCATGTGCTGTGCCAAATAAAACGTTTTGCGGCCACTGACCTTTATTTTCTTTGTAAATTAAATTTGAAACCTGCGGATAAATGCAAATTGAAACGAAGAAATAAATTGCAGCTAAAAAAATTCTCATGACATTTTCCTTAGTATAAAATTACCGAATAATGCCACGGAAAGCAAATTCCTAATCCTTGTAATTGATTGTAATAAATGGTAATTAGTTGTCATTGAAATAAAGGTTACAAAATTACAATGAATCACCCAATTACCCTTCTCAAACCAAATGTCTGAACGCCCAGGCCTGGTAATTGAATTTGAGCGAAATGAAACTGGCCGATGAAGAAATAAAATAATTAAGATCTGTAAGCATTTTCTGAAAGAGTTCTTTCCGGATAGTTTTATCTTCCGGGTCACGGATCAGTTTTTCAAGATACTCTGCTACAATTTTTTCTTCGCCATGTACAATTCCACTTGCTGCCATTTGTCTTTTCAGGTTTCTTACTCCATAGGCAACAAGATCAAATTTTCCCATTTCATAAAAAATCATTTGCTGCAACAACTTTAAAGTGGTTAGCAAATCTTGTCTGATTGTTTTGGGATAATCACTGATCTGGTCATGCACAAGCAAAGAAGCTCTTTTATAATTGCCCTGCAAAAAAAGCATACTGGTTTTTTTAAACTGAAACTGAACTTTAAAAAGCGGCTCAATGTGCTTGTTTGATTTTTCAAAAGCTTCTTCCAAAAACTCAAAAAGCAAAAGTCCTTTTTCAATTTCTCCGCTCATTAAATGCAATTCAAGTTCAAGGTCGCTGTGGTAAGTTAAGATCCTTGCTTCCCATGCCGGGGTATTTTTCAACGAATACTTTTCTGTGAGCGATTTTATTTTCAGAATGGTTTCGTTCGTTTCTTTCCAGCGAAGTAAAGTCAGCAAAATCAATCCGAGGTTATAAAGACTCGTAAGAAAAAGTTCAGGCCTATTAATTATGAACTCGGAATGCTCTTCAAACAATTTTATGATCTTTTCCTGTATTACAGCAGCTGCCTTTGTATTATTAATGTGAAACTGGTACGCAACCTGTACCTGGTACAAATTAAACTTTGTACTGAAAGAATCGGCCAGACTTTCATTCTTTAAAAAATGCAGGCAAATTATTTCATCTAATTTTTTTCGTGTTTCTCCGCTTTGTGTTGTACCGGTTGCGCGCAGGTAATGAAAAAATTCAAGAGTAGCGTGCCTGAACCTTAAATAATTGCTGAGTTTTTCTGCATAAAAAACCTGCTTATTCCATACTTCTTTTTGCTCAGACAAACTTGCTGCATCAAAACCAGC
>JACMLS010000080.1 GCA_014379485.1 Bacteroidia bacterium
AACTATGACAGTAACCAATACTGTTGTTAATGGAAACACAAATAATAATGTTACAACTACTACTACCACAACATCAACCGGCACAGGTACGGGTAATGGAGGCGCAAACATTAGTATGGGCGTAAACGGAACAGGACTAAATTTAAATATCAATGTAAATGATGGCACTGGTGGAAATATGAACAGTACAAATACCACCACAACTACAACTTCTTATTCTACAACCACCACAACAAACGGAGTTACAAACTCTACTTCTGGAGGAAATACACAGGTTAATAGCGGAACAGGCGATGGTAATATTGGAATTACTATGAATGTTACCGGTACGGGGACAAATACAGTTACTTCAACAAATACAAATACAAACACCAATACAACTTCCACTTCTGCCTGCAGTTTTCAAATGTCACAATCAGAATTTAATGATGCAAAAAAATCTATTGAGGCAAAATCTTTTGAAGACACAAAAATGACTATAGCAAAACAAATTGCAGATAACAATTGCATGGATGTAAACCAGATAAAAGGTATGATGGCGTTGTTCAGCTTCGAGCAATCAAAACTTGATTTTGCGAAATACTGTTACACTAATTGCTACGACAAAAAAAATTATTACAAAATGAGCGATGCTTTTACTTTTGAAGCGAGCACTACTGAGTTGAATGAATATATTAAGGGGAAGTAGGGGGGAGCTTTGCTGCAAGAGAGTTTGATTGGAAAGTATAAGGAGTAAGTATAGAGTATAAGGGGTAAGGAGAAAGTATAAGTTTGGTTGATTTAAGAGAGATCCTGCTCAGGTAGATGAGTGGGATTTTCTTTTGCTCCGGAAATAAAAATCAGAGATATTACGGATACGATTGTGTCTTTGTAAAGCTTGGTAATTGAATTTTTAATTTACTTTTGCCACTCTAAAAAATAAAAATTATGGACAATACAAAATCATTTAGAGAATTAATTGTTTGGCAAAAAGCACACGCTCTTGTTATTGATGTTTACAAAATCGCTAAAAAATTTCCGCAAGACGAAATCTACGCATTAACTCAGCAATTAAGACGGGCAGCGGTTTCAATTCCTGCGAATATTGTGGAAGGTTACAAGAAAAAAACTAAACCATCTAAATTAAATTACCTTAATATTTCAGAAGGAAGTTTAGAGGAGTGCAAATATTATTTTATCCTGAGTTGTGATTTGGAATACATAACTCAAAAAGAAGCTGATAAACTAACCACAAAAGCCGAAGAAGTTGGAAGAATATTAAATGGCTATTATAACTCTATCAACAACTCTCGTTAGAAGTCGTCACAAAAAGTTTCCGGTTAATCAGTTAACCGGAAACTTTTATTTGGTTAACAACGCGCTCTAAAAATGTAATATAAAGTCTATCTTATACTTTATACTTACTCCTTATACTAAAGCTCCCTTACATTAAAACCCAAATTCATAAGCCAGGATCTAATAAGTCGCCTTTATGCCATACTTATTATCTGCTTCAACACCATCATAGCACGCGAGTACCATTCCATATATCGGAATAAGTAAATGCCAGCCCGTTTTATTTACATCCTGCATTCTACGCACGCCCACACAGATCAATGGCATTAATACTGCGCCCAGGTAAATAAGATCTACAACTGTTTGTCCGAGCGCTGTTCCGTCTAACAAAACATCTTTTAATCCGGCCTTGTGAGCAATAAAATGTATGGCAACGCTGATTGCAATATTGATAAAGGTGAAATACCAGTATTCGCTTCTGCTCGCTCTTCCATGAAACTTAATGTAATTTTTCCAGGCGCTGAAGTAGTATTTCATAAGAAGTTTTTTGTTTTTATAAAATTAAGAATATTTTAAGCGCGATAAATTTGTGTATTACTAATAATTCACAAAACTCCCTTTGTACTCGGCAAAATCATATTCTCTTTATCGCGTTTTACCGCCATTTTAATAGATTTTGCAAATGCTTTAAAGATGGCTTCAATTTTATGGTGTTCGTTTTCACCTTCTGCTTTTATGTTTAAATTACATTTAGCTCCATCAGAAAAAGATTTGAAAAAGTGGAAAAACATTTCTGTGGGCATGTCTCCGATTTTTTCTCTTGTAAATTTCGCGTTCCATTCCAACCAGTTTCTTCCTCCAAAATCTATTGCTACCTGTGCCAGACAATCGTCCATAGGCAAACAAAAACCGTAGCGTTCAATTCCCATTTTATTTCCAAGTGCTTTTGCAAAAGTTTCTCCTAACGCAATTGCCACATCTTCTATGGTGTGATGTTCGTCAATATGCAGGTCGCCCTCACAATTTATTTTAAGATCAATGTTTCCGTGTTTTGCAATTTGCTCCAGCATGTGGTCAAAAAAACCAAGGCCGGTTTTTATTTCTGATGTTCCTTTGCCGTCAAGATTCAACTCAACAAGTATATCTGTTTCTTTTGTTTTTCTGTGAGATGAACTTTTCCTGGCCGGTAATTTCAAGAAACTATAAATTTCTTCCCAACTATTTGCGTTGCAAGAAATACTTTTTTCATCCCGATAGCTATCGGGATCGCCCGCGCTTTCGTTATTGTAAATAAAGATTGAGCCAGAGCCAAGATTTTCCGCTAATTTCAGGTCTGTTCTTCTGTCACCTATTACATAAGAATGCGAAAGGTCGTACGTTCCATCCAGATATTTTGTAAGCATTCCGGTTCCCGGCTTTCGTGTTGGCAAATTTTCTTCCGGAAAACTTTTGTCAATACAAACATCAGAAAATTTTATTCCTTCTCTCTCAAAACTTGCCAGAATAAAATTGTGTATGGGCCAGAAATTTTCTTCCGGATATTTTTCTGTCCCAAGGCCATCCTGGTTGGTTACCATTACTAATTCATAATCTGTTTCGCGCGCAATTTTGCCAAGCCAGGTAAAAACCCCCGGCAAAAATTTTAATTGCGCAAAAGAATCTACCTGAAATGTATCAGGCGGTTCCCAGATCAAAGTACCATCGCGGTCAATAAAAAGGACTTTTTTCTTTTCTTCCATAAATTAAATTGTGAAACAAATTTACAAATTGTTTGATTGAACGGGAGCGTTTTTGAAAATCATTTTCATTATCTTTGATTGAAATAGGATTAGAATTAACAACTAACGAATAATTGTTTCACGCGGCGGCGCAACGTTCGCGACGATTAACGAACAACTTATAACTAATTTATGTCTTACCAGGGAAAATTAAAACGCTATCTGCTCATAATGGAAAAAATCTCGCGCAGGCCGGGTTGCAATTTTAAGGAATTGTATGAGTTTCTTTTTGATGAAGGTTTTGAAATTTCTTCGAGAACATTGCAGCGCGATATTGAGCAAATCAGAAATGAATTTTCTGTTGAAGTGCTTTATGATTCAGTTAGGAAAGGATATTTTATTAAAAGTGAAGAGGGAACAGATATTGAAGGGTTTTTGCAGTTACTCGCAATCAATGATACCAATGTGGTGTTAATGGATTCTGTTAAAGAAGGAAATTCGCTTATGAAATTTGTTCAGTTTGATAAAGTGAAAAACTTTAGCGGAACTGTACATTTTAAACCCTTGCTGGAAGCGGCTCAAAAATTCAAAAAAATAAAAATAACCCACAAAGGTTTTGGAGCTGATACGGAAAAAGAATACCTCGTTGAGCCTTATATTTTAAAAGAGTATGACGGGCGCTGGTACGTTTGGGGAAAAATTGACGCAAAAAAAGGTCCCGCAGAGGAAACTTTCAGAACGTTTGGACTTGACAGAATTTTAAAAACAGAAATTACAGGAAAAAAATTTGAACGCGATAAAAAAATTGACCCTGAAGAAATTTTCGCTTATAATCTTGGAGTAATTTATGCTGCAGGCGATCCTAAAGAAATTACTCTTTCTTTTTCTCCTATGATGGGAAAATATATTAAAGCACTGCCCATTCACACATCGCAAAAGATCATTACCGACGATAGCAAGGAATTTACCATTCAGCTATTTTTGCGCATCAATCATGAGTTAAAAAAAGTAATTCTTTCTTACGGCCCGGACGTTAAGGTCTTAGGCCCTAAAGTACTGGCAACAGAAATTTCTTCGCTCTACAAAAAGGCTTTAAAAAACTCGGGATAATTTTTTTACATTTGAATATCAAAAATTCTTCCTAATGAAATAGCCATATACCATAAAGTATAAAGCGGATGAATATGGCGTATTCCATGTGACTTGTAAAAAACAAATATTATACACATGAAAAATACTGATAAACGGGTAGATGATTACATTGAAAAAGCGCAGGACTTTGCAAAGCCGATCTTAATACACATGCGCCAACTCATACACAAAGCCTGTCCGGATGTGCAGGAGACCTGGAAATGGTCTTTTCCGAATTTTGGTTATAAGGGAGAAATGATGTGCCATATAGCATCCTTTAAACAGCATTGCGCTTTTGGTTTCTGGAAAGCTGCTATAATGGAAGACAAAAAAAATGTGCTGGAAAAACAAAACCGCGAAGCCATGGGGCACATGGGCAGAATTACCACCTTAAAAGATCTGCCTTCTGATAAAATAATTATTGCGCTGGTTAAACAGGCAATGAAATTGAATGATGAGGGAAAAAAACTTCCGCCAAGAAAAAAAGCTTCTGATAAAGAAAAGAAGGAATTAAAAGTGCCCGCAGATTTTTTAAAAGCAATTTCTAAAAACAAAAAAGCACTGGCAACTTTTAACGCGTTCAGCTATTCTAACAAAAAAGAATATATAGAATGGATCACCGAAGCAAAAACAGAAGAAACCAAAGAGAAGAGAATGGCAACTGCTGTTGATTGGATGGAAGACGGAAAATCGCGTCACTGGAAGTATAAGAATTGTTAGGGTTATTTTACACGTTGAAAAATTGTTTTAATATTTGATATTAGCTTTTCCCTATTCTCTGTGCAACTCCGCTTCTCTGTCCTCCGTGTCCACCTGAGGTTCATTAAGAGGTAAACAGATCAACCGTCATCTTAATAATAAAAGCGGTTACAACGATTATAAAGAACACACGAATAAATCCGCTCCCCTTTTTTATTGCAAGTGAGGTGCCCAGGAGAGAACCGCCAATGTTCATGATTGCAACAGGAATGGCGACATAAAAATCAACATCGCCATGCGAAATGAAAAGACAAAGTGCGGCAATGTTTGTTACCGCGTTTACAAGTTTTGCATGAGCAGAAGCCTGTAAAAATTCAAATCCAAAAAGAACCACGTAAATAAAAACCAAAAAACTTCCGGTGCCAGGACCGAAAAATCCGTCGTAAAAACCAATGATCAGCCCGGTTAAAGCGCTTAGTATAATTTGCTTTTTGCCCGAAATTTCTTTTGCTTTTTTTGAAACCCCGAAATTTTTATTGAAAAAAGTGTAAATGGCAACTAATGAAAAGAGAACAATAATAATTGGTTTAAGTGTCTTCTCATTAATGCCTTTTACTGCCATAGCGCCAAAATAAGCGCAGGGAATTGCAAAAAGAATTGCCGGAAAAATTGCGCGGAAAATTACTTTTGTTTTTGAAAGATATTTAACTGCAGCAACAGAGGTTCCGGCAAAACCTGCCAGTTTACTTGTTCCAAAAATAAGTGGTAGTGCTTTTCCCTTAAAAAAAAACATGAGTGCCGGTAATTGTATCAATCCTCCACCGCCAATAATAGCGTCAATAAATCCGGCGCCAAATGCTGCAAAGAGTAAGAGTATCTATTCCCAAATGTGCATAAGAAATCAGGAATTACTTTTACAACCATCTAAGGTCTTATCATAATAGGTTGCGGTGAGGGTGCTTGTGTAATAGAACCAAGGCCTTCTGCAGCAAGTTTGTGATCTGGTTTAACCGCGAGGCATTTTTTAAAGTAGAAAGCAGCAGAATCTGCATTACCCATGGCGTGGAATGCGCCGCCCATGTTATAAAGCGTTTCAGGATTATTGGGTTGCAACCAAACCGCTTTGCGCATAAAACCTATTGCTGCGTTATAATCTTTTGCTTTTCCTTTTTCATACGCTTCTGCCATTAATCGCGGTACAAGTACCCCATAGTAAATATTCAGGTAAGGATTCGTTGGATATAAGGTCTCTGCTCTTTTCCAGGTAATAGCAGAACTGTCAAGCATATCTAATTTGTAGTAGGCCAATCCTAAATTCAAATATCCGTTTACGTAAGTTGGATGAAGATCGAGCGCGTGTCTCAGATAATTTTTTCCTTTAATTAAAAATTCTTTTTGCTTTGGTCCGGCATTTATAGGAAGTTCTGATTTATCTATTGAACGTGCGCCTGCATTACCTAACACCAACACAGAGTTTGGAACCGTTTCTACATCGTGACAGAAAAGTGTAATATCATTTTTCCAATCGTAATTACGCGTCCAGGTTTTGTAGCAGGCGGGTACAAGAATTGCAACGGTTGCTGCAAGTACAATAACTCTCTGTGTTACCTTGTTTTTTATCAGCGCTCCAAGCCCATCTGTAAAAAGCCAGGCAAGAAAAATTGCAACTCCCAATGAAGAATGAAAAACAAGTCGCTCACCCATGGTAGCACCAATATCAAACAAAATATTGCCCACCATAAATAAATTAGCGAAATAGAACAACAGGGCAAATGCAAGTGGTTTGCGTTTGAAAAATAAAACTACAGCAAGCACTGCAAGGCCAATGTTCAGGAACAGAGAGAGCCACACTTCCCAATCAGTGAAATGCTTGAACGGAATTGTATTGAAGGAATAATCTGAACTAAGCGGATGAGGAAAAAATTGCAGGCTAAGATACTTCAGAAGGACAAAAAATTTGGTTGCGTATAAACTCGCAATATCTCTTTTCCATCCCAATTCAGCATTATCTGTCATGATTGGCAAATACGGATTATTCAACACTTCGGTGTCAGGCACGCCGGGGTTAATTGTTACCGAGGAGAAACGCGCTACTATGTAAATAAAGGTCCAGAAAACCAATATCCCCATTACTTTCCAATAATTGCCTGCGGGTATATTTTTTCTGAAGAGCCAGATGCTCATTGGCGCAAGGAGTAAAAGCGTAAAAGCATATTCTTTAGAGAGCCATGCAAGCCAGTACATTAAACCCGCCATTAAAAGACTGGAAGTGTTGTCGTTCTTTATCAATTTAAAAACCCTGATAAGTGCAATGATCATAACAGGAAGCAGGCCAAGGAAAGATAATTTTTGATGGTAACAGAAGAAAGTAACCGCAAGGGCTACAGAAGCCTGTAGAATGTTGTTGGAAGGTTTATTGTCTATGAACCTGAAAATATAAATGAGCGTAAGGCAAATGAACATAATAGAAAAGATCTCATCGCGGCTTTTTACGTTTGCTATTACTTCTGTATGAATGGGGTGTATAGCAAATAAAAGTGTTGCCAGAAAAGCAAGATCATGGTTGCCTTTAAATAAATAATCTTTAAGAAGGCTGAACAAAATAAGAATGGCGAGCATGTAAAACAACACGTTATTAAAATGCCGCATCATATGCCCTTCCACTTCGCAATCTTTATCGTTTACATTTCCATCCTGGTTAATGTCTTCTACGTAAAGAGGAAGGCCTTTTTCTTTTAACCCGGCCGGTTTTGTTTTAAAGGTGTCTATCTGAAAAACCGGAACCATTTTACCGGTAACCGGATCAAGTCTTTTAAGCGTGTCTCTGTATAAATTATGGTTTTTATCCCAGCACTCGGCGCATTCCGCATCTTCAGGTAATTTGTCGTTGTTCTTATCGGTCCACCAGTTTACTTCGGCTTCATCTATTATGTTATTCCGGTTGGTGTCTGTGTATTTTGCAAAATATCCGGTTTTATAAGTTCCGATAATTTCCTGTTCTACAGCAAAACTCACAACGCTCAACGGGCGGTAACGACCACCTTTCAGCTGATCTTCTGCATTCATTTGCCTGTAAAAACTGTAGTAGGAATCTTTGGTCATGATCCCTTTAATTCCTTTAAGTCCACGCAGCACAAATTCGTTTTTCTGTATGATGATGCCGTCGTCAAGGGCGTTCTCATTCCAGATAGAATTAAAATAAATGCCTGCGCTTATAAGGCCGAGGATGATATAGGGAATCCAATGATTAGCGAACGGAAAAAAACGATAATTAGGTGTTTCTATTATTGGAGCTGCAACGGTTTTTTTTTGAACAGCCGGAGCAACGGTTTTTTTTTGCGGAATATTTTTCTGTTTAGCCATTATTACACTATTTCAGGCAGGTGTTTTGGGAATCTTTTGCAAGAGAGTTTTGAATCATTCTTGTATCTTTGAAATAATATTGGCATTTTAGGAAATAGTATGCGAATATATTGAAAAGCTTCGAATAAAACGAAGGGATTCTGGCAATATTTTTGCGGTAAATTTTTCATATTGAAACAGGAAGAAAAAAAAACGAGGGTTCGGCAGGTCTTTTTATCAGCGTTGCCGTTACTTTCTATTCTGCTGGTCTTAATGATCCTGGGCTTTTTAAATGATTCTCCCGTATCAAAATACATTTCTTCTTTTCAGAAAAAACTTCACAAGCTCGAAATTCAGGCCAAAAACGGCTTAGATGAAATAGCGGGTTCTGATAAAAAAGGAAGTTCGGGCACCCTTTTCAGGGAAAAAGAAAAAGAATTTGAAAACCTCTATAGTACAACCGGAATTGTTTACTTAGTTTATGAAAACGACAGTCTTATTTTCTGGAGCGACCACTCGCCTGCAGTAGAAAATTACCGCAAAGAAATTTGTTTGGATAATTCGCTTGCCAAATTAAGAAACGGCTGGTATGAAGTGATCAAACATCCGTCTAACTTAACCAGCACGCGGAATTATATCGCGCTAATCTTATTAAAAAATGAATACCAGTATCAGAACAAATACCTCAATAATTTTTTTCCTGACTGGTTTGCAATGCCTAAAACCGCTGCGCTTGAAGAGTTTTCAGGAAAGAATGATCCCGATAGCTATCGGGAGGCGGTAAAAACAGTGGAAGGTCAAAATCTTTTTGAATTAAAAATTGACGCGCACGACATACCTTTTACCGGAATTGATTACGGAATTGCGTGCTGCTGGTTGTTGTTTTTTATTTTACTTATCAATTTTCTGAAGAAAGAATGTTTTCGTTTTGAAGAAACATTTTCTGCAAACACTTTGTTCTTTGTTTTTGCCGGCTCTGTTCTTGCATTAAGATTTTTAATGATACTGGATCATTTTCCGGAAGTGTTTTACAGAACTCCCTTGTATGATGCCTCGGTTTTTGGAAACGCAGACTCTTTCTGGTTCGGTTACCTGGGCGATATTCTAATAAACGCCTCGCTTACATTTTACCTTGCACTTGTTTTTCAAAAAAGAGTTGAATTAAGAAAAACTACTTTTAAAAATTTTATGACCAGTGCCGGTGCTGGTTTTGCTTTTCTCATCCTGTTCTCGCATGTTATCAATTCTCTTATTGCAAGCATGGTACAGAATTCTCATATCTCTTTCCGCATCAGCGATCTTTTTTCACTAAGTGTTTACAGTTATACCGGTTTTGTTGGTGTGGGTATTTTGTTTTTCTCGTATTATATTTTTGCAAATAAGATCATTGCAGAACTGATCCGCTTTAAAAAACATCTCAGGTATTTTTTAGTTTGTATTCCCCTTATTTTCGGTCTTTCGCTCTTGTATTCGTTTTTTGCAGGCGGTGTGGATTGGATTAAGATTTGCTGGCCGTTTGCCATTTTTTTCTGCGCTTATATTTTAAATATCCGCAAGCGATCATATTCTTTTTCATACGGTCTGGCCTTTATTATCTGTTTCAGCATAGTAAGTACGCATTTGTTTTTGCGGGAGGAAGAGCAGAAAGAGATTGGTTTGCGTAAAGTGTATGCAGAGCGCCTGAGCAATCAACAGGACGATGTTGCTGAAAATCTTTTTGTAGACATTACAAAAAAAATTGCGCTGGATAATAAGCTCAAAACAATGGTTTTTTCTCCGCCGGTAAGTTCGCTTGATCTTGAGCAGAGAATACGACAGGTGTACCTGAGTGGTTATTGGGAGCGTTTTGACATTCTCATTTCGGTAGTTGACAGTGCTTGCATTCCATTAATAAAAATGGTAGATCCTGTTCATGGCAACAATTCTTATTTCGATCAGCAAATCGAAAATAAAGGTGTGGCCACTATTTGTAAAGATCTTTTTTTTATTGAGAATTTAAAAGACCGCACCCGTTATATAGCCAAAATAAAAATAGAAGCACCCGCAGGAATAAATAGAAAACCTGCATTGCTTTATATTGAAATGGAACCAAAGTTAATTCCTGACATAATCGGTTACCCGGAATTGCTGCTCGATAAATCTGTAAAAACGAATAACCAGTTAAGCGATTATTCTTACGCAGTGTATAAGAACGGCAAACTGATTACGCGTTCGGGTAAATATGCCTATGAAAAAACGTATAGCTGGCCGCTTGGTCGAGATTCTTATTTTTTAGAACTGGCAGAAAACAATTTTCATCACCTCATTTATTCTGTAGATTACACAAGGGTTGTGTTGAGCATGCAACAAAATACTGTGCGTGGTGCATTTACAACCAATTCGTATTTCTTTGCTTTTTTCAGTTTAATGTTGCTCATATTTTTATTTATAAGAGAAACTGTTGCCCGCAGGAGGTTGATGAATACTTCGCTGAATGCACGCATACAGTTGTTACTGGTTATGGTGGTACTCATCTCACTGCTGGCATTCGGCATCGGAACTTTTGTATTTGTAAAAAATCAGTTCGAAGCTCAGAATATAGAGACACTTAACCAGCGCACTAAATCTGTGCTCGTTGAGTTGAATGGAAAATTCGGAGAGCTGGATGGTTTTTCTGAGAATTATAAAGACTGGTCATCACACATGCTCAAAAAATTATCTAACGTTTTTCTAACAGATATTACCTTATATGATCTTAAGGGAAATTTGTATGCGTCTTCTCAGCCGCGCATGTTTGAAGAAGGTATTGTTTCTAAAAAAATGAATCCCCGCGCTTTCCGCAGCGTAGTGAGTACTGAAATTTCTGACCTTGTGCTGAAAGAGAATGTTGGCAATCTGCAATATTATTCTTCCTATCAACCGTTTTATAACAAGCAAGGCATATTAATGGCCTATCTTAACTTGCCCTATTTTGCAAAACAGAGCGAGCAGGAAAAAGAAATTTCTCTTTATATAACTGCACTCATCAATGTGTACGTAATACTTTTTGCGTTCTCAACAATTGCAGCCTTGTTTATTTCTAACCTTGTTACCAAACCTTTACGCATCATTCAGCAGCGTTTCAGTAAAATAAAATTCGGAAAAGCGAATGAACCCATTGAGTGGAAAGAAAAAGATGAAATAGGAAGTTTGGTCAACGAGTACAATAAAATGATTGCAGAGCTGGAAGAGAGTGCTGAAAAGCTCGCAAAGTCAGAACGTGAAAGCGCCTGGAGAGAAATGGCAAAACAAGTAGCGCATGAAATAAAAAATCCGCTTACACCAATGAAACTGAGCATACAGCATTTGCAAAGAACAATTGCTGATTCTGATCCGGAAGAATTAAAAGAAAAAGTGCGCAAACTTTCTGCCATGCTTATTGAGCAAATAGAAACGTTATCAAACATTGCATCTGAGTTTTCTGCCTTCGCAAAAATGCCTAAAGCCGTTATGGAAGAAATAAAAATTTCTGAATTGGTTGAAGCAGCAGTACAGTTGTTTAAAGAAACAGAGAACGCAGAAATAATTTTTAAAGATAAAACAGACGGAAAAATTTTAGTAAAAGCAGACAAAGACCAGTGCAATCGTGTATTCACCAACCTTATTAAGAATGGAATTCAGGCAATT
>JACMLS010000745.1 GCA_014379485.1 Bacteroidia bacterium
GACTCCCAGAATTTTAAGGGTGGCGGGTGCAGAAATGTATAAACTAAAAAATAAAAATATCAGCGGAGAAAAAATTGCAGAAGTACTTTCCAAACCAATTGTAAATTTTGAATATTCTTATCCGGTTTCGCGCCAGGTGCTTGATGACGCACTCGTAAAGGGAATTTCAAAATCAACACACCTTCCTTTCAACAGCGTTTATAAAATAATCCGCTTACAGGCAATAGAAGGTAAAAATCTGAGGTTTTCAAAATATTCTGTTGCAGAAATGGAAACGTATATGCAAAACGTTTTATTGCGCGATGCAGATCAGATGAGTATGGCCGTTGCTCTTGAAGTACGTGTTCCTTTCCTGGATTTTGAATTGGTGCAATATGTTTTGGGATTGAATGATAAATTTAAATATCCCTCAACACCAAAAAAATTACTAACAGATTCATTGGGAGATCTGCTTCCGCGCGAAATTATTGACCGCCCAAAAATGGGCTTTACTTTTCCTTGGGAACATTGGCTGAAAAATGAACTGAAAAGTTTTTGCGAAGAAAAAATAATTTCATTCGGAAAGCGTGAGTATATAAACGCTGAGGTTGTGAACGCTTTGTGGAGCAGGTTTTTGAATGGCGATAAGAAAATTACATGGAGTCGACTTTGGCATATTATTGTACTTGAAAACTGGCTGAGCGAAAATGGAATTGAATAAAAAAAAAACGATCCTGGTTCTTATAGATTGGTACCTTCCGGGAAGAAAAGCCGGAGGGCCCGTTAAATCTGTAGAATCTTTAGTTTGGTTTATGAAAGATCATTTTAATTTTAAAATTCTAACTACTGATACTGACCTGGGAGAAAAAGAACCTTATGTTAATTTAGAAGCGGAAAAGTGGATAAAGAGAGAGGACGAAAGCGAAGTGTTTTATTTTAAAAAAAACGAACTGTCAAAAGAAAAAATTTGTGATGTCATCAATTCAACTGACCACGATATTTTGTATCTGAACAGTTACTACTCAAAATGGTTTTCTATTGTTCCTTTGCAATTGAAAAAAAAGGAAAAAATAAAAAGCAGCATTATCCTTGCACCGCGCGGAATGCTAAGTGAAGGAGCGCTGGCATTGAAAAAAATTAAAAAAAAATCTTTTATTCACTATTCAAAATTTACAGGGCTCCATTCAGGAATAATCTGGCATGCAACTTATGAAAATGAAGTGGAAGAAATAAAAAAAACGTACGGAAGAAAAGCGGAAGTAAAACTTTGCCCAAATTTTTCAAAACCACTTCCTGTTCCGGGTGCTATCAGAAAAAAAAATAAAGGAGAACTCAGGCTGTTTTTTCTTTCAAGAGTATCCCGGGTAAAAAATCTGCACATTGCATTGCAATCTTTAGTAGAATTAAATTCTGAAGGAAAAATTATTTTTGATGTTTTCGGCTCCATCGAAGATGAAAATTACAGGAATGAGTGTAATACTATTATTCAACGCCTTCCAAAAAACATTTCGGTTAAGTTTAAAGGAGAAGTAAAAAATGAAAGAGTGGGGGAAGAGGTTTCAACCTATCATTTTCTTTTCCTTCCTACTTCTAATGAGAATTTTGGTCACAGTATTTTCGAAGCTTTGCAGTGTGGCTGTCCGGTTATAATCAGCAATAAAACCCCCTGGAAAGATCTTGAAAAATTAAATTGTGGCTGGGATGTTGAACCAATACCGGTAAATTATCTGCCAATACTTAAAAAATGCATGCTGATGGAGGATGAAGAATATCAAATAATGTCATCTGCTGCATTAAAGCTGGCCACAGAGAAATTGAATGCAAGTGGGCAAATTGATGCAGCTTTGGCACTCTTCAGTTGATTTTGCTAAATTTGATAGCGAAAAGAAAATGAAAACTGATCTCTCAAAATTCAATAACAGTTGGTACAAACCCGGAAGAAATTCTTTTGTCAGATTTTTATGGATTGTAACGAGCGCATGTTGGGTAAATTCATGGTGGCCCTTTAGCGGATGTAAAAAATTCTGTCTTCGTTTATTCGGTGCTAAAATCGGCAAAGGAGTTGTAATAAAACCGCATGTAAATATAAAATACCCATGGCGCCTGAAAATAGGAGATCATGTTTGGATCGGAGAATATGTCTGGATCGATAATCTTGGAGATGTAGAAATTGAAAGCAATGTTTGTATTTCTCAGGGTGCGCTGTTGTTGTGCGGAAATCATAATTATAAAAAGGAAACGTTTGATCTTATCGTTGGCAACATTCATTTAAAGGAAGGATGCTGGATCGGCGCAAAATCAATTGTGGGTCCAGGTGTAACCGTTGGTTCTAATTCAGTTTTGACAGTGGCTTCGGTTGCAACATCAGCTCTCGAACCTTTCAAAATTTATCGTGGTAATCCTGCGATTGCGATAAAAGATAAATTTTGAATTGCTTGAGAGGTAGATTTTTTCTCGCAATTCCAATTGCTGGCCAAAAGAAAAGTTGAGTATTTAATCAAGACTCTTAGCAAGATTTTATGCAGTAAGGTACAGCGGTTGATTTTGTTTATGTATGAATAAGATCTATATTTGTTTGGTTTTTTAAATTTATTTGTCTTGAGTTGAAGTTTTGTGGAGTCTGGTATTTAGCTTGGCAGTAAAATAAAAAATGCTATTCATAAATCAGAAGTTTCGGAATAAAAATCTTTTAAAATAATTTTATGGGTGCGGGAGTAAGAAAATTGACGTTAGAAGATCAGGCGCCAAACTGTGAAATTTTCATTAATACTTCCTTATATAAGCTTGAAGAACTTACGGCAGGAAAAAATGTAGTTGATATTGGCTGCGGTTATGGGAAACACAGAACTGTAGTTGAAGCCGCGGGTGGAAAATGGACTGGTGTGGAGCCCTTTGAAGGCGGTGCGCATACTGTTGTAGGAGATGCAGAAAATCTTCCGTTTGAGAACAATGTTTTTGATGTAGTGATAATGGATGCCGTGCTGGAACATATTCCTGATGCGGCAAAAGCAATTTCAGAAGTCAGCAGGGTTTTAAAGCCGGGTGGAATTTTTATCGGCTATGTGGCTTTTATGGAGTGTTTTCATGAAATTTCCTATTCGCATCTTTCCTTTAAAGCACTTGAACATTTTTCAAATAAAAATGACATGAAACTTGTAAAAATTGCAGGGGGTGGCCGTTTTGGAATTGATTATCATATGCGTGTTTTATTTTATCCCCTTCCGTTTAATTTTTTGAGAGGGTTTGTTGCATGGCAGATACGGACATGTATAAAATTAAAATCGTGGGTTGCTTATCTTGGATTGCGGGTTAAAAGAAAAATGAATCATAATGATGCTGTTGCAAAAGCTAAATTATATTTTAAAGTTGAATGTTTAAGGCAATCAAACGGTTTTCAATATATTATTGTAAAAAACAGTAACTTATTTCAGCAATAATTAAATGCTCTTTTCCTTTCTCTTAACGTAAGTTTTATACGCCGCATTCAGTAATTTCTTTACTGCATTTACGTTAGTTCTTTCTGTCATCTCAACATACTTATGAATCTTGCCTGTACCCGCCAGAATTTTTTTTGGATCTGGTAGTTCTGCTCCTTTATAAAAACCCAGCTTAACTCCTTTTTTAGAAAGTATGATCGTGCAGATTACATCTTCATATTTTTTTCCGAAAGTATAGGCCAGCATTTTTGCAGGCAGATCAAGTTGCTCATTAATGGTTGGAATCTGAGCTTTTATTAGAGCTCTTGTTTTTTGAAAAAGCAACTGAACTTCTTTGTTGTATTGATCAAGAAAAAAATCAACATCATCTTTTACTTTCATAAAGATAAGTCAGGATCGAAAAATATTTTCGAAAAAAATAAAAGTATTACAAAAGCACTTCTTTTACCTTTGCAAGAATTTTATGTGCATTTTCCATGTTATTGGATTCTGCATACAATCTTAAAACAGGTTCTGTTCCGCTGGCTCTTATCATCATCCACTGATCGTTTTCAAAATGGTATTTCCAGCCGTCAAGGGTCTCTAATTTTTTTACTGCGTAGCCTCCGAATGATGTGTATTTATTTTCACCGCAGTTTTTTACAATCTGTTGTTTCAGCGCTTCATCTAAATGCAGATCATTTCTCTCGTAAAAAAATTCTCCTGTAATTTCATACAGATCGCTGATAAGCTGCTCGAGTTTTTTGCCGGTCTTTGCCATGTATTCCCAAAGCGTTAAGCCCATCCAGATTCCATCTCGCTCCGGTATGTGACCTTTAATCGAAATTCCGCCTGACTCCTCTCCGCCTAATAAAACATCTTCTGTTATCATATAACCTGCAATGTATTTGAAACCAATTTTGGTTGTGATGTTTTCCAAACCAAAATGATCGCATAATTTTTTTATTCGCGGCGTAACAGAAATTGCCGTAATTACTTTTCCGGTAAATTTTTTATGTTCAACAAGATATTTTACAAGCAATAAAATAATGTGATGCGAATCAACAAAATTTCCTTTACTATCATACAAACCAATTCTGTCTGCATCGCCATCAGTACACAAACCGCAATCAATATTGCCTCTTGATTTTATAAGGTTAGAAAATTCAAGAAGATTTTTATGAATAGGTTCAGGTGCCTGGCCGTGAAAACCCGGATTTATATCATCATGCA
>JACMLS010000746.1 GCA_014379485.1 Bacteroidia bacterium
GGGATTTTTTTTTCTTCACAATTTCTGTTATAACAAAAATAAAATGTGTAAAAAAACGTTTAGGAGTAAACGCATCTTCTTTTATTGAAGGAAGTTGAAGTATAAAATATATAAATACTAAATCTCTAAAAACTGAAATCATGAAAAAAACCATTTTAATTTTAACAATAGCCGGGGCTCTTGTTGTAAATATGACTTCGTGCAGAAAAGAAGGAATGCGTAAAAGCAGAAAGCCAATAGCAGAGACAATAAACGTACAGATGAAAGTAAATGAAGCCTATACTTTTGTTTTACCAAAAAACATGAGAGACGACTCTTACTATTTTATAGAACAGGCCAGCCATTCAAGCATCAGTGCATTGGGCAAAAATGCAAACGGAGACAGAATTTACCAATATACACCGGCACTGAACTATTACGGAAAAGACCGTGTTGTGGTTTCAAATGCGGAAGTAGAATACCAGGCACAGGGATCTTGCTGGAATCCCCACCCTGCCGATGCACCAAAAGGTAATTGCGACGGCAAGGGTGGTGAAGAAGATCATTATATCGTTACCATAAATTTTGATGTGGCTAACAGGCAGATAACCTCAAATAACACTAAATAAAAAAAGTTCCTTTTTAAAAGCAAATCCCCTTTCAATTTATTTTGGAAGGGGATTTTTTTTGTTTGATTTGCCGCAAAGCCTTTAAGCTCTTTGTTGCAAAATAAACTTAATCGTTTTCTGCACAGCATTTTTTATCATTTCTTCGTTTCTGAATTGTTCTCCGGTTTCTTTGTTTAGCCAATTCTGAGAAAAAGTAATTTTTGTTTCAGTGTCTGAAATTTTTTCAGCAGTATTATCCACATAACCGGAATATACCGGATGTTCAATGATCAAAAATTTAACCAGGTACGGGGAGTGGGTAATTTTTTCAACGATCCTAAATTTAGAACCACCCGGAGGTTCAATATCCATTTCTCTTATTATAAATTCATCTGTTTTTTCTTTTATCAATACATTACTTACTCCAGGTACAAAATGTTCCGGATGTTCAATTTTGTAAATAAAATTTTTCCAAACAAGATCCAAAGGCATTTGAATGTTTTCTGAATAACTGATCATGTTTTCTTAGTGCGGATTTCTTCGTTCTCATTCCGCCAGATTTAATGATGGAAGGAAAAAAAGGTACGAATGTTTAAATAATTACAGGAAATAATTTCAGAAAAAACTTATTTACTTCACCACATTCACATGCCCCGTGTACTTATGGGTTTTGCCTTCTGAGTCTGCGATCTTAACGCGGTAAACGTAGGTGTCTATCTGAACAATGTCAAGGCCTTTGTTATTGTTTTTTCTTCCGTTCCAGCCTTCGTTCATATCTGTGCCGTGGTAAACTGTATTTCCCCAACGGTCAAAAATGTACATTTCAAATTTTTGAATGTTTACTCCAATCGCATAAAAAACATCATTCATTCCGTCGTCGTTTGGTGTAAATGTATTGGGTATGTAACAGGTCCAGTCTGGTTTTAAAATAATATCAGTACAATAAGTATTCGGACAATTTAAAGCATTGTAAGCGGTAAGGCAGGCGTTGTAAGTTTCTGTTGCCGGATATAAATGAACAGGGCTTACAGCATTTGAACTATCTCCATCACCAAAATACCACATATAAGTAACCGCGCCTGTAGAAAGATTGTTGAACGAAACATTAAGATCTCCGAGTGTGGTTTGCCCTGAATTATCAAAATTTGCAACCGGAGATGGAATAACAATTATAGAAACTGTTTGCGTATCTGTACACAAACCAAATGTTCCAACAACAGTATAGGTTTGTGAGGCAGAAGGCGAATCAGTTAAAGTATCGTTTGTGCTTGCTGATGGTAACCAGAAATAAGTTGTGGCACCGCTTGCAGACACAGTTCCCGTTTGTCCGTCGCAAATTGTATCGTTAGGACTTACAGAAAGATTGAAAGCTGCGTTTACTGTAATAGTAACAACAGCAGTATCATTCGGACAGCCACCAGAGGCAGATGCAATAACAGAGTAAGTAGTAGTTACAGTTGGCGATGCAACCGGATTAGAAATAACTGTTGAAGTTAAACCAGTGGCAGGTATCCATTGGTAAGAACTACCTCCGCCGGCAGTCATCTGTACACTTTGGCCCTGGCAAATAGTTGCGTTTGCATTTACTGTTGCGTTCAGCTGATTTACTACAATAACAGATACAGTATCGTTACTAAAGCAACCGTTACTTCCAACAGTAACAGAATATAAAGTTGTTGTTGCAGGCGATGCAATTGGATTTGAAATTGCATTATTACTTAAACCTGTTGCAGGCGTCCAAGAATAAGAAGTTCCTCCGCTTGCATTTAGTTGCACGCCACCACCTGTACAAATTGTTACGGTTGGCCCGGCATCAGCAAGTGGCGATGGATTAATTGTTACTGTTGTTGTGGCAATACAAATTGCACCACCGGGCATTGTAATTGTTACCGTATAAATTCCGTTTGCAGCAATTGTTGTATTTGGTATGCCCGGATTTTGTACAGCAGATACATAAGAATTTGGTCCGGCCCATGCGTAAGAGGTTGCGCCAGCAGGAGTACAAGTGAGGTTTAAAGTTTGTCCTTCGCAAATAGGGCCGTTGTTGTTTGCAGTTGCCGTACAGGTTAAACAAGGTGCAGGTGCGTTGAATGTAACTGAAAAAGTACAGGCAACAGAAGCACTGAAAACTGCAGTGAGTGTACAAGTGGCAGAGTTAGATGGTAATGCAGTTAGCGTATAATTTAACGGACCTACAAAAGGTGCATTAAAAACCTGGCTTCCCCCGCATGAACTTGAAACAGTTAGCGTACCTGATGCAGGAGGATTTGAAAAAGTAACCGCACCAGAAAGATCATAAGTGTTGGTGGCCACATTACAAGCACCAGGCACCGCAGTTAAGGCAGTAATGGAACAGCTTGATGGGTTGCAGGGAGCCGGTGCGTTTATGTTTACCGTAAAAGTACAGGTAGGATCTGCAGAATATGCCGCAGTAACAGTACAAGGCGCTCCGTTTGCCGGCACGCCCGTAACAGTATAATTTATGGCTGTATTGAACGGAGCATTAAGTACTGTGCTACCGCCGCAGGATGAAGTTATGGTAAGCGTTCCGGAA